>DATNQL010000381.1:0-2296 GCA_036704025.1 Stenomitos sp. | reverse complement strand
CGCAGCGCTAATAAAGATTTAGCGGGGTTGAGCAACGAACAACTGTACGATCACTTCCGCAACTTTGGCATTAACGAACTGCGACCGTTATCTGATTCTTACGATGCTGAATACTACAGTCAGGTAAGCTCTGCTCCTAACAGTTCTAACCTCACTCCCGCACAACTCTTCAACTATTACATTACTACCGGGATCGAGCAAGGTGATAATGCCGTTCCCTTTTTTAAACCGCCGAATGAGGTGCTGCCGGAATTTGATTTGATCGGTGGAAATGGCACAGTTAGCGGCATTTTAAACGCAGGTGATGGAGCCAATCTGGAGCGCAAAGGTAGCTACTCAGAAGAGTATCTCTTGAACGGACTCGATCCAGGTCAGCAAGTACAACTGGACTTGACAGCAGATTATGACGCTTACTTGCAATTGGTGGATTTGATCACTGGAGAAGTGATTGCAGAAAACGATAATATCGGCTCTGGAAATTCCAACTCCCGGATCAATTTTACCGTCGAGCCAGGTATAGAATATCTGGTGCGTGTCAGCGGTGATAATGCCAATGCCGTAGGCGCTTTCACCCTTTCCGGTCAAGCTTCTTCAACCATTGTGGGTACTCTGGCTGCTAACGGTGGCAATGTCTCTGAAAGTATAACTAATACTGATTTGCCTGACCCCGATGAACCCAACGCATTTAAACGAGATTACCGTTTAGATTTAACTGGAGTCAATCCAGGGCAAGAATTGAAAATTTCCCTTAACTCTGCCAGCTTCGATACTTATGTAGAAATGATCGATGCCGATACAAAAGAGTTCATTCACTTCAATGATGACATCAATGACGAAACTACCGATTCACAATTGCGTTTTGTGGTTGAGTCAGGAATTAACTACGCAGTTCGCGTCACCTCTTATGACGAGCAGGTAACGGGAAACTTTACTTTAACGTCAATGGTGGAAGCGGGAACTAATCCACAAATTGCTCGAGATGAAACGGTTGCAGGGACGTTTACCCCTGATGGCGATCCGAACAAGACGGATATTTACACTCTGCAAGGTGTTAATCCAGGGGAGCAAATTCGGGTTAATGTTGAATCTGAGACACTTGACACTTTCGTGCAATTGCTTGCTAATGGCGTTCCTATTAGCAGCAACGATGATGCCAATGGCGAGACTGACTCGGAATTAACTTTGACTGTTCAGCCTAATACAACTTACCAGATTCAAGTCAATCGTTCTCAGCAAGATAGCGCTGGTGAAGGTCATTACACGATTACTACCACACCCTTAACAGGTGAAGGCAGTACGGTTACTCTCAGCGATCCTGGAATGCAAAGCCTGCTGGCAAATAAAACAAGCTTGGGGCGTGAAGATGTATTGGCGTTCATTAACCAAGCAACCGCCGATGGAACTGTTTCGGTTGAAGAACAAGCGGATTTGAAGGAATTGGCTAGCGAGGCGGTAGCTTTGAGAATGCCTGATTCTGTTCAATTTCAGCTTGCTCAAGTGAACGATGCGATCGATAAAACAGGTCAAAATACCGCCTTCGCTGCTAATCAAGCTCAGATAGCGATAACGCAGAATTTTTTCCCAGAAGATCCCAAACCCGTCTTCTACGACGAAGGTAAGAAACAGGAATTTTCTGTTAAGCATTTAAAAATTGAAGGCCAGCTTTACGATGCTGATGCTCAACCCAGAATTTATGGTATCAACCAAGGTGGTCTGATAGGTGTAGGTGATTGTGCTTTTCTAGCAGGGTTAGGGGCAACTTTTTCTACCACTAGACCTCAAGGACAACTAGATACAATTGATTCTGTTATCCAGGAAATTCAGAGTCGAACTAGCTCTGTTATCCAACAGATGATTAAGCAGGAAAATGATGGCTCTTATACATTTCGCTTTTATGAAGCTCCCAATAAGTCGTCTTACTACACGGTTTCTCAAACTGTGGCAACTAGAGACGACGGCTACATAGCTTTTGCTGGAAGGGGTGGCAAGCTGACCAGCCCCGACTATAGGAGTGACGTCAAATTTTTTACGCCCAATAAAGTTGACACTTCAATTTGGGTGCCGTTGGCGGAGAAAGCTTATGCCGTCTTAAGGGAGAAAACCGCTGATACAAATTTCCGAAATACAAACGCAGGGCGTGATGATGGTTATAGTTTGATTGGTAATGGTGATAATGTCAAAGATCCGCTTGAGCGAATTACGGGACGCACGGGGAATATGTATCAGGAGGTAACGATCGAAAATAAACAAGGCGATCAAACCATTGATACTAGAACCGTACCTTTGTACAGCATAG
>DATNQL010000380.1:0-2594 GCA_036704025.1 Stenomitos sp. | reverse complement strand
GGAGAACAATATCGTCTACCGCGGCGTCGAATCGCACAATTTCGCGCCGTTCCTCGTTTATCCCCTTTCGCTGTCTGACAGGCACTCAGGACTAGAAGTTCAAGGGGTGATGAGTTGGATAAGTCTCGGTTGCCTAACAAGGTATTCAATTGTTTAACATCAAGCCGCCCGTCCCAAGTGAGGATAAATGTCTCCTCGGGTTTGGAACTAAACTGTCCATGAGTGGCTAGATGGACGATGGAGAAAGGCAGCGTTTTGACTTGGGTTTGTAGGGCTTGAGTGGTGAACTTTTGGTCGAGCAGAATGGTTGCTGGAACGGCAGTACTGACGTCGTTCACTTCCTCCTTAACTCCCGGTAAAGGAGAAAATTCCTGCTTTCCTTCACTCAGTCCGGCAAGCAGGGCTTTTCGTTGAGTACGAGCAAGGGGTTGGGAATTTAACAACTGTAAGCTAGGAGCGATTGCAATTCGATAGTGTTCAATCAAATACTGTTTTCCATCGTGCAAAGCTGCCATTGGGACATTCCGCAAGGAACCATCTAGGACAAACACCAGTGTTTTAATGGACAGGCGAGTCAAATCATCTAAGGCCGGTTGCACCAACCAACGATAGATTTCCTGAGCGACGGATAATCGTTCTTGTGCAAACGAGGTGCGTCTCAGGGATTGGCGCATTTGACTGATCACTTCTTCCACTTGTTCTTGGGGCAGATTTGTGATGTAGTGCCTTAGCTGTTGATTGGGTAATGAGAGAATGACCTCTAAGCGATCGCGCAAAATAATTGGGTAGATGATGGCGGCTGTGGGATCGATGCGATCAATGGGTTGGGTTTGAGTATCCAAACAGGCTTCCCGAAAGAAATTGGCGAGTTCAGCCAACTGGAGTGCTTCAAGCGTTAACCGTGCTTGTTTGAGGTTGGCTTGACTAACGGTTCCAGAATCTTGGTTCGGAGAGGCTTGGGGGGGTTGCAAGAGTAAGTCCACCAGTTCTCGGTAAACGGGTTCAACCTGCTCCCGAAAGGAAAACTGTACGTCTTGGTTAACAGCAACCAAATCTTGCCGCAAAGATTGGAGGGTATTGACGGCTTCAGTGTAAGATGCGATCGCTCCTGCTCTATCACCGGTCTTAGCCAGCAGTTGCCCCATTTGCCACTGCCACTGATAGGCAATCTCCGAGGCGCGAATGGCTTGTGTCAAGCGGAGAGCTTCTTGGGTTAGGCGCTTAGCCTCTTCCCATTGCTGCGTTTTGGAGTAGAGTTTTCCCAATCGTCCCAAGGCATAGGATTCAGCACGAGGATTGCCTAAATTTTTGGCCTGTTTTTCGGCAGTGGCGAGGAGTTGAGCCGAAGTGTTGACCTGTTTGGGATTGAGTTTAAATAGATAGTCTGATAATTCAATTTGAGCGTAAATTGTAGTTTGGCTAGGAGGTAAGTTCGTCAGTTGAGATTGAATGATTGATAACAAGTTTTGGGCATCTGGCAGGCGATTCAATTGAACCAACAAATTGAGCTGATGAATTTGAGCTGGCAGTCTGACTGGACTATTTTTTGCCGCTGCTTGTTGGTAAAAATGCAGTGCGGTTTCGGGTTGCTCTTGGGCTTCGGCAAGATTAGCCAAACTGAACAGAGCAATCTGAATATCCGGACCAGATTGTAGTTGTTGCGCTGCGGCTAAACCCTGCTCTAAGATTTTTTGAGAGGTGTTGAAATCTCCAGCGACGCGCAAAACATTACCCAGATTCAGCAGTCCAGTAACTTTAAGCTGAGAGGTGGGTTGATTTTTGAGAGAGGCTTCCACCTGTTCTAAAGTACTTCTAGCACGCAGGTAAAAACCTAACGCCTGCAATGCTCTGGCTTGGTTCAGTTGGGTACCCATTGCACCGATAGAATCTCCTAATTCTCGGTATAGACTTTCCGCTTTTTTCCATGTTTCTAAAGCCGCTTCTGGCTTTCCCTGACCAAATTCTAGTTGTCCCTGGTTGTTGATAATTTGGGCAAGGATAAATTTCGATCGGGGTAATGTTTGATTGGTTATCAAACCTACAGCCTGATTCATGGTGGCTTCGGCTGGCTGGAGTTGTCCAAGTTGCTGATACGCTAGGGAAAGATAACTCAATACCAATGCCTGATTTAAGCGGTCTCCCTGGGATTGAAAGCTAGAGACAGTGGCTTCCCAGGCATTTGCTGCCTCTAAGAATTGACCGGTTTGGTAGAAAGCTTGTCCGTTTTGAAGTTGAGTATCGGATTGGGCAAGAATCTGTGGCGAAGAGAATGATACTGTTGACGAATTGATCAGGGGTCTGACCCCTCCCCTAACAGGAGAGGGGAGTCTAGCTCCCCCTTCCCTAATAGGGAAGGGGGCTGGGGGGTTAGGTTTTCCGAATTCGCGGCTACATAAACTAAGTCCGTCTACATGGACTAACCGATTGAAACCCGCGCAGGCGGGTTTTGTTTGTATAGCCCCAGAATTCATTCCTCGGGCATCCAATGACGACTGCTCACTTGTAGCCGCATGAACACCTAGAGCCATCAGGAATCCAAACAGCCACAAAACAATGAAAACCAACAACAGGTTTCTAAAAAGTATTCTGTATAG
>DATNQL010000379.1:0-18831 GCA_036704025.1 Stenomitos sp. | reverse complement strand
ATTGGTTTTTAGGCAATTGGGCATTGAAAATTAGTAGCCTATACTACATACACTACGTAAAAAACTCTTTCCATTACCCATTACCCATTACCCATTACCAAAATTACGTAGTGTGACACTTCAAGGTGCGGAATGTGGGTTATATGACAGCAAACATGGACAAACCGGCTGTGTTTACGAACAAAGAAGCGGAACGTTCGGAAAACAGGCAGGAGGTTTCAATGCCTGACGGTAACGGTAAGCACGGCAGTCCTCAATACCTCAACTCCTAACTCCATGCTGTTTATCGGCACTAGCGGCTGGATTTACAAGCACTGGATGGGCATCTTCTATCCACCAAAGCTCCCTGGGAGTGAGCAACTGCCATTTTACGCCCAGCACTTTTCCACGGTAGAAGTCAACTTTTCCTTCTATCGTCTGCCAGAGCGGTCTGTCTTTGAAACGTGGCGAAATCAAACACCTCCAGATTTTCTGTTCGCCGTCAAAGGTAGCCGCTTTCTCACTCACATGAAGAAGTTGAAAGACCCTGAAGAGCCACTCTCTCGGTTGATGGAGCGGGCATCTGGCTTAGAGGAAAAGCTTGGACCGATTTTATTCCAATTTCCTCATACTTGGGCGATGAACAGCGATCGCCTTCAAGCCTTCTTAGAATTGCTGCAAGCATACCCACAACAACGGTACACCTTTGAATTCCGTCACAAAAGCTGGCTGACGCCACAGGTGTACAAACTTTTAGAACATGCGGGTGCATCTCTCTGCCTGCCAGTCAGTCCAACAGTTCCGCTTGACGTCCGCCTAACCGCGCCTTGGACTTATATCCGAATGCACAGTGGTCAATGGGGAACTGGCTACAGTGATGAGGAACTATCAAACTGGGCAGAGTGTATTCGCTCATTTCTCCAACAGGGAGTTGATCTGTACGTTTACTTCAACAATGACCCTGATGGTCATGCTATCCGCGATGCTAAACGCTTATCTGCTTATTTGAATTTTTAATGCAGTGTCATTCATATTTTGGATGATTATCGAATGCTCTTAGCCTTAAAAGAACTATTTATAATTGATGGCTGTTTGTGATATAGCTGTCGTCCTAAAGATTAGGACAGTGTTAACAACGCGCGACTCACGCTCTAGCGGACTCTAACGATTACAGCATGAAGCTTCTCGTGGTTTCAGCTAAAACCACAAAACAGACAGCTTGAAAAAGCTGCTGCTCAGTTACACGGCTCACAGAGCACACCGATCTAAGACACAGGACTCAAGTGATTTAGATAATTTTCCCTATCGAGAAAATCTAAGAGAATTATCCTTAAGGAAGATTGACAAAGAGTTAACCGCTTTAACGGCTTGACTCTTGAAGTCCATAATTTGCAAAAAGCGACCAAGGCTCTTCACCGATGAAGAGTCTAGTCAAGTTTTAGTGGATACATGGCGATCGCGCAGGATCGAGCGCCAAACCTAGCTACAGGCTTAGGTCAGGTTGCTCTAAGGGTACGCCATTCCTCCCGAAATAGCACATTTTCCGAAATAGCACACTTTAACACTGGTTCCAAAACTAACATCTACATTTAAAAGCCATGGAAATCCTTGCATACACTCATTGGTCGATCAATCACGAACAGGCAGATCACCTCGAACCTGAAGCTGACGAGTTAAATTTCTTTAAGGGACTGAACTGGAAACCCCGTAGCTCAGCTTGGATTGGCTTGATTTCTTCCATGATGGCGCTGCTGATTTTAGGCATCGCTAGTAGCGCTATGGCAGCTTTCGTCAGAACGAATGGGAGTCCTCTCAATGTCCGCACCAGCCCCGGTGGTAGAGTCGTCGGCAGTATCCCCAATGGCAGATCCCTCTCGCTGAGTGGTCGCTCTTCAGGGGGTTGGACTCAGCTATCCAATGGGAATTGGGTTTATAGTCGCTGGATTAGTAGTAGTGGTGGCAGTGGCGGTGGTGGTGGCGGTACTCCTGGAGTCTCGGCTTATGTCCGCACCGAGGGAGGTTCGCTCCATGTCCGCTCTAGTCCCGGTGGTAGGATTGTGGGCAGCTTAGCGAATGGTACCACCATCTCCCTGAGTGGTCGGTCTTCAGGTGGTTGGACGCAGCTTGCAAATGGGAACTGGGTTTCGACGCAATGGATTAGTCGTGGCGGCAGTGCAGGCGGCGGCGGCGGTGCGCCCTCCGGTACTTTGCAGCGCAACAGTACTGGGCAAGCGGTCACCAACCTGCAAAATCGCTTGAAAGCCCTTGGTTTTTACACCGCTCCCATCACTGGCTATTATGGCGACTTAACGGAAGCGGCGGTGAGAGACTTTCAGCGATCGCGGGGAATCCAAGTGAATGGCATTGCTGGCCCTCAGACCCAATCCGCCTTGTATAGTACCAGTGGTGGTGGCAGTGCAGGTGGAGGTGGGGGTTCGCCCTCAACTCTCTTGCAACGCGGTAGCCGAGGTTCAACGGTAACCAACCTGCAAAATCGGCTGAAAGCTCTTGGTTGGTTTACAGGACCCGTTACTGGTTATTATGGCGAGTTAACTGAAGCGGCGGTGAGAAATTTTCAGCGATCGCGAGGAATTCAAGTGAATGGCATTGCTGGGCCACAAACCCAAGCCGCCCTCTATGGTACAAGTGGTAGTACTACAAGTAGCGGTGTTGGTACTACCTACGCTACCTTACAACGTGGCAGCAGTGGTTCAGCCGTCAACAACTTGCAAAATCGGCTGAAAGCGCTTGGTTTCTACACGGCTTCCGTCACTGGGTATTATGGGGACGTCACCGAAACGGCAGTGAGAGATTTTCAGCGATCGCGGGGAATTCAAGTCAACGGCATTGCTGGGCCGCAAACCCAAGGAGCCTTGTATAGTGGCAGTGGCGCAACCTCTTAGGGGGTGCAGTCAAAACCAGTTGGTGATGTCCAGAAACTTTCTCCGCGTCCCCGCATCCCCATGTCTCCGCGTCAGTCTCAACCAACTACTGATGACCACACCCCCTCTTAGGGACTTCCCTGCACAGAACCATCCAGCGATCTTGTAAGCGATCGCCATCCGAACGTTTCGCCCACACGAGTGTGTGGGCTATTTTCTGGCATTAAGAGTTCGGAAAACCTCTAGAACTTGGGATTGAGTCATGCCAGGATGAATTTCGGGTCGATACAGCATTTCGATCACAGCTTTATCAATCTCGGCATACTGATTGGTGTCTGTCCAGCCTTGATAAAAGATACTATCGCTATATTGATAAGAATCCTCCATCAGTCCCAAGGATTGGGTGAGTTCTTCTCGGATCAGGTGGGAACGTTCTTGTTGAGTGATTCCATCCGTAGAAATCAAAACCTTCGAGCGATGGATGGCATGATGATCATTCCACCAACCCCAGAAAAAACCATAGTTAATTGGCTGATAGTTAGGCTCATATTGAGAAAATTTTGATTCTGGAACAAAGTAAATTTCTACGTTAGGATGATTGCCAAGGGCATCAGGATGGCTGGATGAAATATCTTGAATAGAATCTCCTCCTGGGCTAACCACTTGCAACCGAATTCCCGATACTAAAGTATTAAGTTCATCAATCACCCCTTGCAAAGTATTCAGGTCTTCTGGTGTAGGTGCTCCAAGCACTTTAATATTAATATCTGTATCCCATTTTTTAATGATGGGTTCTGAGTTGGCATACTCACTTTTGAGAGCTACTTCTATAAAATAATTAATTTGAGGGGTTGTATAACTTCTACTAGAAAATGGTTGCTTCACCGCCGCTTGATTAAAGCTAGCTTGAGAAATACGTTCTCGATGAGCTACTCGATTCAGGGTGTCCAGCCACTTAGCATCATTAGGGTACTGATAGGTGGACAGCACTGAACTACTGATGAGGCTACAAAGGGCTGAATTAACGACTAAAACGAAAGGGTTTATCTGGGACATAGTTAGGTAGAAAAATGGGGGAATAGGAGGATGACAAGTCCAGGTAGCTAAAACCGCTAATTTGTCTACCTCCTTAATTGGTTGCAACAGTGTTTAAGGGAGTTAACCTCCCTAGGAAACTCGACTCTGTTCTGTGAATCGGCTTCTGGCTTTTTGCAAAGAAGCGATCGCTTCTTCCGGTTTTTCTGTTGCCAAAGTGTTTACCCCAGATTAAGACTCACGTCCAGATGCCCATTTATCTCGCCATTTTACAGTCCCTTCACTGGCAATCACCCAGCGACGAGCAACCAGATTTTCGCGCAATGGAGATGTCCCTTCACGCAATAGGACATATTTGTAAACGATGGGCTTTCCAGCACTTTCATTAAAAGGAATTTCACCAAACCAAGTGTTGGTATTGATATATTCCAGAGGGTAAGCTTTGGCAATATCCCAGTTCCCTAATTCTGGACAATCTCCGATGACAACGATTCTTTCTCCGGGTTGGGTTTGGACACCATTCAGTTGCGCCCTGACAATGGTTTGTGCCTTAAGTCGCTCTCCAACATGACTGATAACAATGACTTCCTTTGAATCTAACTGAAAGTCATACAACTTGCCATCTTTGACTTCATATTTTCGTCGTGATAAGACATCCGTATGCTCTCCCTCAGGTAACTCCGTTTCAACCTCGTCAAGCGTCACTGGTTCCCCACGATTCATCGCCACAAACAACAGAGAATCCCGATAGCGCCGCACATAACAGTAAACATCAGGAATCAGATACTTTTGCCACTGACTCCCCATGGATACAGCAGGATTGAGTCGCCGCAAGCCAGAAAGCAAGCGAATATCTCGATAAAGCTGGCTATCAGTATCCCATTTCTCCATCATCGGACGGTTGTAGGGGTCATTATTTCCATAGGGGTTCATATCTCCATTGGTGTCATCGTGAAGATACTGTTCTGTACCGTAATAAATGCAGGGAATCCCACGAGCCGTCATAATCAATATAACCGCCAAACGCAAAATTTCCGGGTCAGGATTTAACGTTTGGAAGCGGTGCATATCGTGATTATCGATAAATGTAATTAGCTCAGTTGCACTAGAGTAGCGATAATCTTGGTCAAAAACTTCTTGAATTAAATGAAATCCCCCTTCAGCCCCCGCCCCTAAGGCTTGTCGAATCGCCATACAGAGGCCAAAATCTAAAATGGACATTCCAGATTCATTGGCAAATTCAACGGAACGGTCATTAAGAGGGCTACTATAAATCCACTCTCCGAAAATAAAAACATCGGGTCTATGGCTTTGAATATCAGCAATAAATTCTTGCCAAAACCAAATCGGCATATGCTTCACTGTGTCTACTCGCAAAGCATCAACTCCCCGATCTAACCATTGCTTAATGGCTGATTTAATGTAGTTTCGATATTCAATATTATTTTCATTAAACGTCGCCAGTCCTGACAATTCACAATTTTGCACTTGCCACTCGTCTTCCCAATCGGTCACTTCACCATAATGGTGATACCAGTGATTTTTATCATCATTAAAATCAGCAATCAGCTTTCCATCATCGTAGAGTAATCCTTTCTTGCCGCTAAAATCAGGGCTGCTATGGTTACACACAATATCCAGAATCATTTTCATGTTCCGTTTGTGTAACTCATCAATTAATCGATCAAAAACCGTATTTCGACTTTCTTGAGTTTTATTGAGAGACGGATCATCGTTTTTGTGAATAAATCGAGGATTGAGTCGCTTAAAATCTTTCGTCCAGTAGCCGTGAATCGCGGCACTGTCAATAAACAAAGCTTCAACTTGCTCAAACAAAGGAGTGAGCCAGATCGCTGTAACTCCCAAGTTTTTTAAATAGTCCAGTTTATCAATAATTCCTTGTAAATCTCCCCCCCAATATTTGCCCCAATCTTTTCCTTCTGAGTCATAAAGTTCTGGATTTGGACCTTCACTATTTTCTGGGTCACCATCATAAAAGCGATCCACAACGATGAAGTAAATGCTCTCTTGGCGAAACTCAATATCTCTGGTATATAAGAACTCTAAATCTATTTCACTTTCAGTGGGAGTTTCGGCAACTAACGCATCGACTTTTGCTTCAACTTGTGCCTCTGATATTTCATATTGAGAAGAAGAGGATTGGGAGGGAGGATTTGAGGCCATAAAAAAAGGGGTTGAAAGGCTTATAGAGAGTTGTCTAAATCTGTCAAACCAGGCACAAAAGCCTGGAAATAACCGTTACTCAGACAGGATTAATTTAGCATTTTACAAAATGCACTCCTCTTTGTACAGATAGTGTTTGAAAACCTTTTTTGGCTCTTTCCCAAGTTAAGTCAAGGGCAAATTTGAGAAAAGAATATAACAACCGCTCCTCAAAAATACTCTAAATCTATCCTTAGATAGAGGTATCTAAATCAACCAGTCGCTGGCTACAAAGTGGCACTTACAGCTCTCAATGGTTTTATGGCTGAATTAACTACAAGAACCTAGGACTTTTCTGAATTCACCGACAGTTTATGGGAAAGTCAGACCAGAACTCCTGATCAGGAAAGGAAACACGAAGGGCAAACGGGGAACCAGAAGCATCCCAACTCAACCTTATTTCTAAGGTGCAAAGAGGAGCAAGTCTGCTAGGATTATCAACCAAGGCAGTTAAAATCTAAATGCTGATGAACCCAAGTCAAGCCCTCATCGCTAATCGCTGGCTTACCGTCTTTTTATTTATCGCTATCGCTACCCTATTGAGCGCTCTAGTCGGTTGGTTAGTCAAAAAAGGAGCCTTACCACTCCTTCCCATGATGGCTTTCAGCTCGGTACAGTTGCAGTTCATGAGGGTTTGGGTTAAGGTCGCTCTCATCGTTGGGGTAATTTTGCCGTCGGTCATGTTAGTGGCTTTCTGGGATCAATCAATTCCTCGCCAATGTCTCAGTTGTTACCTGTTGGCTGTTGCCGTTCAGCTTGCCTGTGAGGCCAGTTTCAGCCGTCTCTTATGCAAAAGCGTTGTTGTCATTATTGGAACACTTTATACAGGGTTTCGGATTTGGCAGTTGTGGGAAAGTCTCCACTTAGTCGCTTATCCCATGCTGCCCTTCAGTTTATTGTGGTTAGTTCTGCTGTTTTGGGTGGCTAACCTGATTATGTTGCTGAGCATGGCTTTTCCTAGTATCTTTCCTCAATCAGAAGAAAATTCGATTGAGGCTGGTTAATTCGCTTTTTTCTCTCGCGCTTTCCCTCTCTCGACCTGCCGGAAAGCAGCGATCGCTATTTTCAGGGGGACCCCAAAGAGAAAAATTCATCTTGTTTCTAGAACGAGGCTCTACAATGTCCTCTTTTTTCTTTTGCATCAAGGCACTGAGACATGGACATCTTCTGTAACATTCCTCTGCCAGTATTCGGTATCGGAAACCTGCGCCATAAAAGTCTGTTCCAGATTTTTGACCAGGCTCATCCCCGATTTGGGCTTACGTTCTAAATCAATGCAAGGCACAATTAAAAAAAGATAACTGGACCCTTCCCTCATGGCATCGAAAAAATCCAAAAAGACACAAGAAACTCAATCAGCCCCTCCTTTTCCCAAAGTGACCCTAGTTGCTCTCAAACCTGTTAAAAAAGCAGAGGACAAGCAACCTGAGCCTTCTCCCCCAACGGAGTCTGTTAAGCCTCCCACGCCAGTTGAACCTGCCGTACCCGTTGAGACTCCTCAATCCATTGAATCTCCCACACCCGTCGCAGCCACAAAAAAAATACCCAAGCCCATCAAGCGATCACCCACGCCCCCTGTGGAGTTAGACGCTTCACTCCCAGAGAACAGCAATGCCATCTTTCAGGCGGTGGGCATTATTCTTGGAGAAGTTGCTTTTAATGACAAAAAGGCATCTGTAACAATCTCTGGAAAAGAATATCCTTTGTTTTATGCCTCATCTCACAAAAAAGCCTTTGAAGCTCTAAAAATACACCTGAAAAATACAGGTCAGTCACGGCAACGCTTGATTGTCTACCCCAAGATTATCCACTTCCCCAAGAGAGAGCAGCCCTATCTAGTCGGCTTTCAGGTCGTTGGTTTTCATAGACAATTAGAAGAATCCGAAGCAAAACTCGAAGACGGGAATAGCCGCTTGAGCGTAGATCGGGAATTGCAGGATTTTGAGTTTAAACTTTCTGGGCTATGGCAATTCATTCCAGTCTGTCAAACGCCCTGCATCACCATCCAGAAAAACTTTACTGAGGAGAGATTGAGCTACATTAAAGAAGCTCCTATTGAGCAAAAAGTGAATTTTATGAAGGCATCGCATGTTCCTGTAATTTGGAAAGATTCACCCATTAGACCCTTCAGATTTAATCCTAAATTAGATAAAGAACAACAGGGACAAGCTTCTTTTGTGGAAATCAAAGCCGAATTTCTACCCGAACGGGATGTTTTCGAGTTCCGAGAACTGCGCTCACGACCCTCAATGGCTCCCCCTAGATCCTTAAAAGCTGGCAAGACTCAAAAGGCAGAAGCCCTCAAGGCAAAAACTAAACGCAAGCGGGAACAGCAGCAAACCGCCTCTAAAACCTAACCCTGGCAATTTATGGGTGATTCTTTAAGAGATGCCATCTGATTCCTCTCCCAATTCTAAAGGAGGACGGTGTCCATCTGGGTAAATCGTCGAACTGTCCAAATAAGCGTCAGAGAGTTCAGCCTTATGGCTACGAAACAAATTACTGCCGCTTAACTGAGCTTTCGATAGGTTCGCCTGATCCAGATTGGCACCACTTAGATCAGCATTACTTAAGTCAGCGCAACTTAGGTCAGCGCTTCCCAAATCAGCCCCTTGTAGATTGGCACGAGACAAATTAGCCCCTCGCAGGTTAGCTCGTCGCAGACTGACCCGAAACAAATTGGCTTCCTGGAGATTCGCATTCTCTAAATTGGCCTGAAAAAGCTGGGCATCACTCAACTGCGCGGCCTGAAGCTGAGCTTGCTGCAAGTCGGCTTGACTCAGGTTCGCGTAGGGTAGGTAAGTTTTTTGAAGGTTGCTACCCCTCAAATCGATTCCTGGTAAATCGGATTCAAATAAGTCAGCCCCACTGATATCTACTTTGCTAAAATCTCGTCTCCCACTCGCATATTGAGCGAGTAGCTCTGCTCCACGTATCTTCTTCATCTGTACTTTTGGTTTGGATGCCTCTCTCTGACGGAGAAACTTTACTCCCCAATGTCAATACGTATTTATGCTTAATCGCGTTGTTTCACCTTAATAAGGTAAGCTACTGTAGCAAAAGACACATTTGTTCTAATGATTTCTTAATAATTGTAAAGAATCAAATAAATAGTTTAGAGTTGTGTTGACAAAATTTTATTTTTATGGTCTAAAGTCAAAGTCTACAGCCATCCATCAACAGAGGTCTAGATATTGGATTAACCTAAAGAATAGACAGAATGCAGGGGATTGAGACCGTTGGGAAAAGAGCTTCTCACTGACCTGCTCGAAGAGCATCGTCTTTTGGTAGTTTTGCTCCGACTTTTGTAGAAAGTTGGGTGCCCTTATGATGTCAAGATGAACGACGAACCGAAAGCGTATTAAAACGATTATGTCAGACCAGCAATTATCAATTGCTCAGCACTACCACGAGCGCACTAAATATTATCCAGAAACGATCGCCGCAAAAAGCAAGGTTCTCGACTGGGAAAATCAACCCTTACCTTATAAAGAGTATAAAGTTGGCGCGAACATTGACCTAAAACCCTATCTCAAAGAAGACCCCAAGGCCTTTACAACTGAACCGGGTAAAACCTTGTGGCGGCTGTCACAACTACTCTTTTACAGCTATGGCTTGACGGCGAGGATGCCAACCTTAATGGGGTCACCCATGTATCTCCGAGCCGCTCCTTCTGCGGGTGGATTATACCCGGCTGAACTATACTTGGTCTGCCGAGGAACCCCGGCTTTACCAACAGGACTGTATAACTATCAGAGCCGAACCCATTCTCTGGTTCATTTTTGGGAGAGCGAGGTTTGGTGTGTGCTGCAAGATGCCTGTTACTGGCATACGACCTTAGGCAGTACAGATATTGCCATTGTGATTACATCCGTTTTTTATCGTTCCGCATGGCGTTACGAAGACCGAGCCTATCGGCGGATTTTCTTGGATACGGGCCATATTCTGGGTAACATTGAACTAGCTTCAGCCTTCACTGATTACCGACCTCACTTAATTGGGGGCTTTTCAGATGAGACGGTGAACGACCTGCTCTATCTCAATTCCGACAATGAAGCCGCGATCGCCGTGATTCCCATTGCCGATCAGCTCAATTTTCGACAACAACTGCCGCCATTACCCACCACCTTGCCTTCAGTGACGGTCTTACACTATCCAGAAATTCCAGACGGGCAATTACTCAATTATTTGCATCATGCCACCGAAATCGAGGGCATTCAGAATTGGGATGTTGTGGTTGAAAACTATCAAGCCAGAGAGGCAGAACTGCAACAAGGAGATAAATATAATTTTCCGTTCTGTACGAAGATCTCAACCGTGACAAGGCCGATTAATTGGGCTGAAGGTAGTACCGATGGAATTCCGCTGCAAGCGCTGGAAAATACCATTCTTAAACGTCGCTCTACCCGTGCTTATAATGGTGCCAATTTAACGTTGGATGAACTCAAAGCTATACTCGATTTTACTTACCAACCTCAACACTACACCGACCAAGGGTTGGATGGTTCACCGGATTATTTTGATTTAAGTTTAATTGAAACCTTTATCGCCGTGTCGGGCGTGACAAACTTAGAAGAAGGCTGTTATTATTATGCGCCAAAAGCTCAAGAGTTACGGCAGATTCGATTTAAAAACTTCCGCAGAGAGTTACATTACTTGTGTCTAGGACAAGAGTTGGGTCGAGATGCTGGAGCTGTGGTGTTTCATACCTCTGATTTGAAGACAGCGGTGGACAAACAAGGCGATCGCGCCTACCGTTATCTCCACATGGATGCGGGTCATTTGGGGCAACGGATGAATCTAGCCGCCATTTACCTGGGTTTAGGGGTTAGTGGTATTGGTGGCTTTTTTGATGACCAGGTGAATGAAGTTTTGGGCATCCCAACCGATGAAGCTGTTCTATATATCACCACTCTCGGACGCCCGAAAAGAAGTTAGCCGTCTTGGGGCGTATCGGAGTAAACTAACTCCAGTAGAGCCGCAACGTCAATCTTGTTTAAGTCAAGAGAAGCTAAGCTGATTAGGTGCCTTGTCTCAGAATTTCTCATTAATCTTGGAACGAGACCCAGTAAGTAGGGATTAGTTATGAGTACAGTCCTAGTGGTAGAGGATAGTCTTCCACAACGAGAAATGATCTCAGAACTTCTGCAAGGGTATGGACTGAGTGTCATTGTTGCAGGTGATGGCGTCGAAGCCTTAGAGCAAATTCAATCGTCTTCTCCCGATCTCGTGGTTCTAGACATCATCATGCCTCGGATGAATGGCTATGAGGTCTGCCGTCGGCTCAAAGCCAACTCTAAAACCCAAAACTTGGCAGTGGTGATGTGTTCGGCGAAAAAAGAAGAATTTGACCGCTACTGGGGTATCAAGCAAGGTGCTGATGCTTATATTTCCAAGCCTTTCCATCCTCAAGAGCTGGTTGGTACCGTTAAGCAACTTCTGCGAAGTTAAGGGATTTTATTCCCTGTGACAACATCAACCGGCCCCCTTTTGTGAGCTGGAACTCAGTGTTTCAAAGAGAGTATTGTGATTGCGCCCACTACTTTCATTCTGCATCCAACGGCTGTCTGTAACCATACAGCTCCACCCAATCGCTTCAACTCACACATGTAGGGTGTTTCTTGGCGCATGATCAATCAATGGTTTTACGCGGCTTCACTAAAATTTCATCCATTTTCCCTCAATCCTCAAAACGGCTTTATGCAAATGAGTCTGACAAACCGAGATGCTTAAAGATATAAGGGATCAGTTAATGGGATGCACATAAAATGAATGAAGATCTTAGGGAAGCCTTTGTCGTTGCGGCGTTAGAGACCTTTAAAAAACTTTCGGAATGTCCAGAACTCAAAAACTACAAAATTTACTGTGAACCCGGAAAAAGCCTCAGAAGAAAACTTCAAAAGCGTGCAGCAATCGGAGGAACCAGTACACCGACAACCGGTGTGTCTTCTGTGCCTTTTCGATGGGTACTTGTGGTATCGGCTCAAACATCAGCTCGTCAGTCAGTCCTGAAAGTACGCGGATATCGGCAGTCTTAAGTTGAACCTATTTGTTCAATGAGTACCTAACTATTCATGGCTTTGCTCAATGTCAATCAGGGCTTTTATTGTTTTGTTCAATTCTTAGGGCTTACTGATACACTTTCTATGAAGCCCGATCAGGGATTTTATTGGATATAAAATTTATCAATTATTTCCAGGCTGCCAAACCGCTTACTCCGCAATGAAACCTTATCAGAAGATACCGATTCTAGAGTGTGGAGAGCCGCTCGTCCCCATTCCCTTAGAGCAGTTTGCCGTAGAATCACCTCATCCCTACGAGAAATTGGGAGCGCCTTATGGGGACGCTTCACCGTATCATCTTCGCGAGAGCGTGATCGCAGCCTTAATGACCGCACAAGCTGAACTGCAACAACGTCATGCCGATTGGCGCATCCAGATTTTTGATGCCTATCGACCCGTAGCCGTTCAGCAATTTATGGTAGACCACACATTTGCTGAGGTCGTTCAATCCCAACAATTAGACCCAGATACCTTATCTGACGACCAGCGCGGCGACATTTTAAGGCAAGTTTATCAAATCTGGGCAGTCCCCAGCCCTAACCCAAAGACACCACCGCCTCACAGTACTGGCGGCGCTATCGATCTGACCCTGGTGGATGCGACAGGTCAGAGGATCGACATGGGTTCAGCGATTGACGAACTCTCAGCCCGTTCTCATCCTGACTATTACGCCAATCAGCCGGACAAGCCCTATCATGAGCATCGACAGGTGTTGCGGGATGTCATGTACTCAGCTGGCTTTTGCCGTCATCCAGGCGAGTGGTGGCATTTCTGCCTAGGGGATCAGATGTGGGCGTGGCTGTGTAATCAAGACAATCCAACGATGGCTGTTACGGCACGTTATGGTCGTGTTGCTGATCCATAGGAAGGTTCAGGGATCAGGGGTCAAGTGTCAGGTGCCGACAGCCAGAAGTCAGATAATCTAGGTAAAGACGGTTTTGTTTAACATGTACCCCTAGAAACAACATATGGTTGCACCCCAGCGAGTATTTGTTCTTCTATTTAATGCCGGAACGGAAAACGAGGGAATTCACACGATTCGGATTGGCGAGCGCAACAAGGTACTGATGTTTGAATCAGAAGACGATGCCATCCGCTTTGGTCTATTGTTAGAAGCGCAGGACTTTCCAGAAGCCACTGTGGAAGCCATCGGTGCTGATGAAATTGAAGAGTTTTGCCGCTCTAATGATTATGATTGGGAACTGATTGAACCCGGACGGTTAGAAATTCCGCCGGAAACGAATGTGGAACAAACAGACTGGCAAGCCAAGGCGGCTCAAGCCGAAGAACCGGAAATGACTGACCTAGAGCGCATTCGTCGTCAGCTAGAGGGACTATTGTAAATATCCAGGGAATGGGTAAAGGAAAAAGTCAAACCATAACCAATGGCTGATAATCAATGACCCATGACCAATGACCAATGACCGATGACCAAACAGTAAAAACATGAAGAATTTGGAGGAGCGGGGTCATCTGCTGACTGAGCAGATTAATCCAGCCAGTCAGAACCTAGACCAGCTAACATCCCTGGAGTTGGTAGATCTATTTAATCGTGAGGATGCCAAAACTCTCAGTGCGATCGCAGCGGCACGAACTCAGCTCGCACAAGCCATTGACCGCACAGCTCTTGCTCTGAGTCGAGGGGGACGGCTCTTCTATGTGGGAGCAGGAACCAGTGGACGTTTAGGGGTACTGGATGCGGCAGAGTGTCCCCCCACCTTTTGTACACCGCCCGAACTAGTTCAGGGAATCATTGCCGGGGGAGCCGGGGCTTTGGTGCGGAGTTCAGAAGATTTGGAGGATAAACCAGAAGATGGGGCAGAAGCGATCGCCCATCGCCATATTACGGAACTTGATGTTGTCGTCGGCATCACCGCAGGTGGCACCACACCCTTCGTTCATGGTGCTCTCCAAGCCGCACGACAGCGAGGAGCCGCAACCATTTTAATCGCCTGTGTTCCGGCAGAGCAGGTAGGAGCGGAGGCTGACTTGGATATTCGGCTGTTGGTTGGTCCAGAAATTCTGGCTGGCTCCACCCGACTGAAAGCGGGAACTGTGACCAAGATGGCCTTGAATATCCTCTCCACCAGTGTGATGGTTCGCCTGGGCAAAGTCTACGGCAACCGCATGGTGGATGTTGCCGTGACCAACAAAAAACTTCATGACCGTGCGTTGCGAATTCTGCAAGATCTCACCAGTCTGAGTCGGGAAGAGGCAGGATATTTATTAGAGCGTAGTGGACGCCAAGTCAAACTCGCGCTTGTGATGCATTGGACAGGACTCGACAAAGAAGAAAGCGATCGCCTCCTGGTTCAACATCAAGGCGATCTCAGGAACGCCGTGCAAAGTTGGAATCACAATAGTAAGGAGAAATGTTGAGGCTTTTACTGCGCTTTTTTCCATCACCTATAAGAAACGACTCACTACTCTAAAATGTTTACTGGATCGGAGACGACTGCAACGGTATTAATTATTCTCGTGGCGCTCGGCGTCATGGGTTGGGGCTTCAATCGTGCCCGGACTTACGGCAAACTGGGAATTTTAGCCTGGTTGCAGTCGGTTGTATTAACGGCTCCTTGGTTAGTGTTTTTTGGCTTAGTGACCGCTGGAATTTATCTCAATTTCGTGGGCATTCTCTTTTTGTTGGTCGCTTCAGCCGGGTTATATATCTATTTGGGCAAGCTGTTACGGGATGCAGGTCAGGATGCGGTGTTGCAAGAACGAGCTAAGCAACTGTTGAATAACAACGCCGAACCGAGTGATATGCCCCAACAGCCGGATCAGCCACAACCGGCAACAACTGAGCATTCAACGCCGCCCAACAATGGCACCAATCCCGCCATTGAGGTGGTTCCCATTCCGGCCGACGACCTGAAGCTCTTGCAAGGAATTTTTAGCATTGATACCTTCTATGCGACTGAAACGATTCCCTATCAGGAAGGCGTCATTTTTAAAGGTAATATGCGGGGCACAGACCCAGAAGAAGTGTATTCTCGCTTAGCGAGCAGTGTAGAAGAACGATTAGGCGATCGCTACCGACTCTTTTTAGTCGAAAGCCCCGAAGGAAGACCTGTTGTGATTGTTTTGCCCAGCAGCAATGATCCCCAACCCGCAACTGTTCCTCAAAAAATTCTCGCGGCTGTCCTCTTCGTTGCTACAATCGCCACTTCCTTAGAAGCGGCTGGGTTGCTGCTCAACTTCGATTTCTTCAAAAATCCAGAGCGATTTCAGGAAGTCCTGCCCTTCTCGCTGGGCATTTGGACCGTTTTTGCCGCACATGAACTCGGTCACTGGTGGCAAGCTATACGCCATAAAGTTAAGCTCAGTCTGCCTTTTTTCATTCCCAGTTGGCAAATTGGCTCTTTTGGTGCGATCACTCGCTTTGAGTCTTTAATCCCTCACCGAGCTGCCTTGTTTGATATCTCCTTCGCCGGTCCTGCCGCCGGTGGTCTTGTGTCCTTACTAATGTTGATGGCTGGATTGATCCTCTCTCATCAGGGCAGTACCTTTCAAGTCCCCGCTCAGTTTTTTCAGGGATCGATCTTGGTGGGATCGCTGGCACGAATTTTCTTGGGATCGTCTTTACAAGGGAATTTGGTGGATGTTCACCCATTAACCATTATCGGTTGGCTGGGCTTGGTGGTAACCGCCTTAAACGTAATGCCAGCCGGTCAACTGGATGGAGGGCGTGTTGTTCAAGCGATCTACGGACGTAAAACGGCTCGACGTACCACCATTGCTACCTTAATTGTCTTGGGAATTGTGGCATTGGTGAATCCAGCCAATCCTATCGTTTTATATTGGGCGATCGTGATTCTGTTCTTGCAGCGGGGTCTAGAACGTCCAACGCTCAATGAGATTACCGAACTGAATGACACACGAGCTATTCTAGGATTGTTAGTGCTGTTTTTAATGGTCGCAACCCTGATCCCATTTACTCCAGCGTTAGCCGTTCGTCTGGGCATTGGGGGGTGATATCATGTCCGTCTAATTACTCCTAATAAAAACTCCCCGTGTCCCCGTGTCCCCGCGTCAATCCTAACGATAGGTGTTTAACCGGACATGATATGAATGACTTATTGCCTTGCCAGTCGGTAGCACTCCTGTAATTTGGGTAGAGCATCAGCGAACCGATAAACCTGAGAGTAGGGTCACTCTACGAGAAGGCTAAGCCTACGTTCCTGAAATCAACTTACAAGGTTGACATGATCCCATCCCTAGAGGAACCTTAATCAATTGTCATGCATTCCTCACTATCGGTGCATGGCAATTCAGTATTTTCCCGGTTAAAATGAAGTCTACTATGTACGAAAATTAGTACAACGAGGGATTGACAAGGTTCTCCAAAATCAAGATTGATTGCAGAACCCACTGTCCAAAGGCTAAAGTCATACCTTCCGCAAAAATAATGTACTTGCGTAAGCGCTCTTTAGAGTACAGCATTAACGAAGCATCGTGGTCGTGAATTTTCCTACCTCGATAGTGAAACATTTTTGCGTACTGCTCAAGAGAATCTGATGGCACTCGGCAAGCATCTGCTCCAAAAAGCAAACGAGTTTATGCTCCGGCGCAATGCGTCAAGAAGAGTGCACATCATATTTTCCGACCAGGAAGAGGTTTTTAAGGTTTCCGGAGCGACTCAGCATTGGGGTGCTTTTTATCTATAGATTAGTACGCTCAAGAGACTCAAGCACCACTTGTGAGGATTGCGATGGAAGACACAAATATTAGAGGCTCTGCCACAGCAACTTTCGAGAGAAAAGTGATTCAGCCCCGTCTGATCATCCAGGCATTGGCGTTTACAGGAATTTTGTACTTCTGCGTTGGCCAGACACCGCCAGATCCCACGAAGGCTCTGTTCCGTCCAGCCGAAACAAGAACAACGGCTTCAACTTCCGTTAATCATTCGGTATTGCAACATGTCTCACAGCAGTCGGGTTTACCGACCTCGGCTCTCCGTATTGTTCAAGCTAAACCACAAACTTGGTCAGATAATTGCCTGGGGCTAGCTGATTCTGGGGCTTTGTGTACTCAGATGCCTGTTCCTGGCTGGCAAATCGCTGTGATGAGTGGGAAACAACGCTGGATTTATCGCACGAATGCATCAGGTTCAGTCATGAAGCTGGAAAGTCCCATCCCTTCACCTAGCTCATAAAATGATGGATTCATCCTTAATATCATCTCCGCTAAGAGAACCATACGAGGCGGGAGTTTGTAGTGATGAGTGCGAGTTCTCTGATAAGGAACATTTTTTGTGCGTACTACCAACAGGATTTTATTATGATGAGTAATAAATTGGACATCCTATTCCGACGCACAAAGCATTGCCGTCATTGGTAAAAATTTAATACGAGGGCAAGACTTGACGCACCTTGCGGTAAGTTCCTGTTGGCTTGTCCCATGATTAATTGCAATAAACTCATCCGTGCGGATTGATAAAAAAACGTATTTTTTCTATTTCTAGATGGCTCAAAACCCTTTATAGTTTGTATTTTTCTCTTCTATCGACTAATCTTTAAATGCCTTTAATTATTTAACTATTGTTAGTCTTCTATTATAACTCAATTTATCGCATTCAATAAAATAGATATAAGTCAGACAAGGAAAGATTTTGGGTTAGCTCATCTCTTCATAATGTTGACCTCATTTTCCCAAAAAATATTAAATATTTCTTGAATAAACAGTAAAAATACTTCTATTTATTAATTAAATTGCTAACCTAAAAGAGGGTAGGACATAACCCTGTCAACCAAGTGGGGTTTAGCAATTATGATACTTGAGCAATGGGAAGGCTTTACTTCCGGCACATGGACACAAGAAATTAATGTCCGAGATTTTATTCACAAAAATTACACCCCATATACAGGAGACGAGTCTTTTTTAGCTAGTCCCACGGAATGCACCAAAACCTTGTGGGATAAAGTAACATTCCTGATGCAGCAAGAGAGAGAAAAGGGCGTATTGGATGCCGATACAAAGGTGGTATCGACGATTACCTCTCATGCACCGGGTTACATTGCACAAGAATTAGAACAAATTGTTGGGTTGCAAACGGATAAACCCTTAAAGCGTGCCATCATGCCGTTTGGTGGTATTCGGGTCGCCAAGAAAGCATTGGAAGCTTACGGTTATCAACTCGATCCACAAACAGAGGAGATTTTTAAATACCGAAAAACTCACAACGACGGTGTGTTCGATGGCTACACCCGTGCAATGAAGAAGGCGCGGCACTCTGGGATTATCACGGGTTTACCGGATGCTTATGGTCGCGGTCGGATTATTGGCGACTATCGACGAGTGGCGTTGTATGGCGTAGACCGCTTGATTGCCGATAAGAAAGCACAACTTGAATCCCTGGAACTCGATGTAATCGATGAGTCGGTTATTCAGTTGCGGGAGGAAATCACTGAGCAAATTCGTGCTTTGGGTGAACTCAAGGCAATGGCGGCAGGTTACGGCTTTGATATTAGCCAACCCGCAGCGAATGCGAAAGAAGCGGTTCAGTGGACGTACTTTGCATACTTGGGTGCCGTTAAAGAACAGAACGGTGCGGCGATGTCCTTGGGACGAGTTGCCACATTCCTGGATATTTACTGCGATCGCGACCTGAAAAATGGCACACTAACTGAAACCGAAGCGCAGGAACTCAT
>DATNQL010000378.1:0-4868 GCA_036704025.1 Stenomitos sp. | reverse complement strand
GTGGCCTAGTATTACCTTATCCAGTAGCACAAATATGTGCTTAAACCTGGCATTTAATCAGTAAATACAAAAATAAGCGATCGCTAAGGTAATAGTTGTGATCGGTAAGCCAAATCGCAGATGCTCTTTAAAGGTTAATTCATAGCCCAATTGTGCAGCCGCTTCCGCCACAATCAAGTTAGCCACTGAACCAAACAACGTCAGATTGCCTGCCAAGGTTGACCCAGCCGATAACAGCAACCAAGATGAAGTATGACTTCTCTCAATTAATGGATGCAACAAGAGTACGGCTGGTACATTCGAGATTAAATTCGACAGCACCCCTGTCACCCCTAAAAACCCCAAAGAGGTGTTAGCCAGAGTGGTAAACGGCTGCAACAAGTTAAGCTTTTGGGTGGCGTGAGTCAGGATAAATAAACCGGAAAACATCACCAACAGATTCCAGTCCACTCGCCGCAATATTTTTTGCGGTTTCACTCGTCGGGTAATGAGTAATAACGCCGCCGCCGTCAGCGATGCTTCTCCTAGGGGAAGACCAACTATAAACGCCAGCAAAAGCCCTGTGGTTACTACCAAGGTTTTGGTAAATAACGGTTTAAAGATGCGGTAGCGTATCTGAGGGGGATGAGGCTCAGCCGTTGTTGAGCGCACTTCTGGATACAATAGCCACAATAACCCAATTTGCACAACTAACCCTACCAGGGCAACCGGGGTGAGGGCTTGAGCAAATTTTAGGTAGCCAATTTGAGAGAAAGAGCCAATTAAAATATTCTGGGGATTGCCGCTGAGGGTAGCAACAGACCCTATATTAGTAGCACCTGCGATCGCCAGTAAAAAAGGAATTGGATTCAGCTTGAGTGCTTCGGTCAAACTCAAGGTTAACGGGGTAAAAACCAGCGCCAACGTATCGTTTAGAAAAAACGCGGAAAGAATACCACTGCCAAAAGTCAAGACAATCAGCAAGCCAAAGGGGCTGCTGGTAAGGCGAATCAAAGACGACAGCGCTAGCTGAAAAAAGCCCGAATAGGAGAGGTTGGCATTCACTACCATCATGCTGAGCAAAAACACAATGGTGTTAGGATCGATCGCTTCCCACGCCTCTTGTAGATTCAGCACTCCCAGTGTGATGAGAAAAGCTGACCCCACTAAGGCAATTGTCGCTCGGTTCATGCGTAAACCGGGTAGTTGCCCCAACCCCAACCCTAAGTAAGTCACACCTAATAGGAAATACCTGGCGACTTGCAACAAACTCACAAATTTTGACGACCCTCGTAGATGTCCGCGATGCCTCTAATCTTGGCGAGTTGGCCTTTGTCCGACGAACTCCTGAATTTCTTAGAGGTGAGGATTTGAATCGGCTTCTTCGCTATGATGAGCTGTAGAACAGCGATCGCATAGTCCAAAAAACTCCAACGTATGGTAGTAAATTCTGAATTGGTAAGAATCTTCCAACTGTGACTCCAGTTGATGAACCGGACATTCATTGATCGCAATGGATGCCCCACAATTGAGGCAGGTGAGGTGGTGTTGGTCTCGTTGTACTGAACTATAGAGGGATTCGCCATTAGCAAGGGTTCGCGCTTGCACGGCACCTTTGAGCTTCAACACTTCGAGAGAACGGTAAACGGTTGCCAAGCCCATACTTTGTTCACGGTTGCGTAACTCGACATAAATATCCTGGGCGGAGACAGCACGGTTTAAACTTTTGAGCAAATTCAAAATTCGGTCTTGAGAACGGGTACGCTGGACTTTCATGGGCTTGCTACTGAATTTCACTAAAATTTCTGGGAGAGTTTGGGACTTGGTGCTTCAAACTTTAAAATGGGCTTTCTTATGATTTAGGGGATGAAGAGTGATTCACAAATATCAAGCGCACATTTATGTTACCCTCCGACCTTCCGTATTAGATCCAGCCGGAGTGGCGGTCGAGTCGGGACTAAAGCAACTGGGTTACGACAATGTGGAGCAGGTACGAATTGGCAAATATATTGATTTGATGATAAGCGCTGCCAATGAAGAAACAGCACGGCAGCAATTGGACAGCATCTGCGATCAACTTTTAGCGAATCCAGTGATTGAAAATTATAGGTTTGATTTGGTTGAAGTCGCGGCACTGATGGGGGCGTCGTCATGAAATTTGGGATTGTGGTCTTTCCGGGGTCAAATTGCGATCGCGATGTGGCTTATGTGACTCAAAGTTTACTCGATCAACCCACGCGCATGGTTTGGCACCAGGAAACGGATATTTCTGACTTAGATGTGGTGGTGCTACCGGGTGGTTTCAGTTATGGGGACTACCTCCGTTGTGGGGCGATTGCCCAATTTTCGCCGGTCATGGGGCAGGTGGTAGAACATGCCAAGCAGGGTAAGTTCGTTCTGGGTATCTGCAACGGTTTTCAGGTATTAACAGAAATGGGGCTGCTGCCAGGGGCACTGGTTCGCAATCGAGACTTACATTTTATTTGCGATCGCGTTCCTGTCAAAGTGGAACGTACTGATTTGCCTTGGACTTCAGCTTACCAAGCTCAGGAGGTAATTACCCTGCCCATTGCTCATGGGGAAGGTCGCTACTATGCCGATTCTGACACACTCAAGGGGTTGGAAGATAACGGACAAGTCTTGTTTCGTTATGCCACGACTACGGGTGAGGCAGACGACGCGGGCAACCCGAATGGTTCCTTAAACAACATTGCCGGAATTTGCGATCGCACTGGCAGGGTTTTGGGTATGATGCCCCACCCAGAACGGGAAGCCGACTCCCTCATCGGGGGGACTGATGGCATCAAGTTGTTTCAGGGATTATTGGCAACCGCCGTCAGTGAAACCCGATCTCCCTTGAGTCTAGCCAAGTAAGCTGGGTATCCTTTCACAGGGTTGTGACTTTTTGCCGCCCTGCACGATATGCCAAAAGCTAAGCCGGAGAGATTCTACTTTCCGGCTTGGTTCGTTTCATAAGTGTGTCGAGGGAATTTTTAACAAGAGTAACTTTACACAAAATTCATGTTAGGCCACGTTAAAAAGACCAAGTTTATACACAATTTTACGTAGAGATAGAATATTATGATTGACAAGCTACACTCAGAGTATAGTCAATTACCTTAGATTAAAGATAAAAATTCCTTCTGAGGTGAGTCAAACAATAAAAGTTAGAGAAAATTACAAATTATTCTACACTTTTAGTTGGATACTGCCCAACATAGATATCACAATTAGGCGATTTTGTCAACAGATTGCTAGGTCATACAGCAATGCCTTGTTTTGGTAGGGGTTGATCGGGATAGAAACGCCGATAAACGATGATGAAGGAGACGGAGAATGCCAGTAACTGCAAACACGCCTGAAACCAGCTTGCAGATGAAACCATTGCGATATAGAAGCTGGTTGATTAGTACGAAGGTTGTTGATGGACAGTTATGGTTGCGATGGCAGCACCCTAGAGAAAGCTTCCCGCGTTATAGCTATCCTGTGACCGAAAGAGGACTCGCCGATACCATTCGCTTTGCTCGCTATTTAATTGACTTAGTGATCAAGATGGAAGAGGAATCATTAACGGATTCCACCGGGAAAGTTAGCTAAGACATTTAGCCTTAATCTAGTCAGTAGACAAAAAAGCTCACCCTTAAGCTGCTTTTTAGCTGATTACAAGGTTACATCAACTTTAAAGCCTTAATGAAGTTTTCATTAGGTCTTGCCAAACAAATACCGTTCTCTACAGTACCCCTGCTAAGGTGTTGGAAGATAGTCTCTTTTCGAGTGGGGAAAAGAGGCTTTTATCATCAGCACACTGAATAGAGAAATTCAGTGAAATTGCGTCTGCGAAGAGACGTTAATTCTTTCAACTTAGCAGAATTAACTACACTTTCCTCATGTTATACATTCCAGGGGAATCAGTATGCTTACTGTACAACAAAACACACAGATCGGTATTCTTCATGGTCATACGTTTCCAGTAACAGCCATTGCATTTAGTCCTGACGGAGAAACACTGATCAGTGCTGGAGATAACAGAATTCAACTGTGGAACCTGACCCGTGGTAGACTAATCCGAACCTTGAGAGGACACACAGACAATTGGTCAGAATCAGCCGTAACCTCGTTAGCTGTTAGCCCCAATGGCAAGTTTATTGCCAGTGGTGGCACAGATAAGACCATTAAAATTTGGCACTTGCAGCACTTTCTTCGCTCAGAGCGGGGTAAAACCCACACTTTAACCGGACACTCTCAAGGAAGTTTGTTGGCGCAAGGTGTGAGAGCAGTAGCGTTCAGTGCAGATGGAAAAATTCTGGCGAGTGGAGGAAGTGATAAAGTTATCAAGCTGTGGGACACGCGAACATGGACAGAAATCTCTACCCTCACTGGATATTCATATGCGATTGCATCCATCGCTTTCAGCCCTGTTGAACCCTGCCTCATTAGTACAGCCGGCAACACGATTAAACTTTGGAAACTAGATAGTGATGAGCAAATTACCTTTGCCGCTTCTTCAGTACCTCGGTCAGTTTGTTTCAATGCAAATGGTCAGACTTTTGCCACAGGTGGATTAAAAGGTGCATTCAGTTTATGGGCTTTAAAAATTCAGGAAGAAGTGATTAAAGATACTCTACATTCCGAAGAAATTAAGTCGATTGCTTTCAGTCCTAATGGACAGGTTTTCGCAACAGGCGGTTATGATAACACGATTAAGTTATGGGATGCCGTAACTGGAGACTTAATAAACACCTTGACTGGGCATTCTGATGCCGTTTATTCTCTAGCCTTTTGTCCTGATAGCTCAATTCTAGCCAGTGGAAGTGCGGATAAAACGATTCGATTATGGAAAGTTCCCTCAAAGTTTTGAGTTAAGGATAGTGTTCTATGAATCCAATTAG
>DATNQL010000377.1:0-6563 GCA_036704025.1 Stenomitos sp. | reverse complement strand
ACTTTCTTGAGCGTAAACCTCTATTTTATTTTTAAGTTCAGGATTTTTGCTGAGAGAGACTTGTAGCCCCCGACGTAATGATTGGTTAGGCGCGTCTATCCAGCCTAGTAAAATCGTGATTTTGGTTTTTTCCTCGGCGGTTATCTGCTTTTGCACGATTGCACCTGTTCCTAATCCCCTAATCTGAGCCATATTTTCAGTCATAGAGGGGAGCTTGATTACCACCGCATCCATCAGATAATAACTATCTAGCACTGGATCGAGAATCAGATTAGACATATCTCCGACATGTGAAATCAAAGCGAGAATGTCAGTAATCAAAGTGGTGTGTGCATCAAAGCTTTCTTTAGGACTCAAACTCAATATCTTGTCTTTTAGGGTCTGCCATTTTCCCTTTAATCTTATCCATTGCTCTGTGGTTTTTAGTTGTCCACCGAGCTGTCGGTCAATGGCATCAATAGCTCTAATATCATCTTCAATTTCAGAGCGTTTTAGATTCATTCGTTCTTCAAAAGAAATACCTCCTTTTAAATAACTATGAATCATTCCCCGATGCTGTTGTATATCTTCTAAAAGTTTTCTAACGGGCTGGTTATACTGAAGTCCCAATCTTTCTTTTTGGGCAAACTCAATTTTCAATTCTATTTCTGCTAACAGTTGATAAACAACTAAGGCAAAAGGCAGCAAAAAAATGAGAAGTAACCCAATTAAGCTGGCTTTTCCAACGACTGGCTTATTTAGCTTTTTTTTCAAGGGAATAATCTCCTGTTTTTAGAAAAAATTGAACGGAGCGAGACTCGATAGATTTCGCCCAATTTGTTTATTTACGTTTATATCGGCAATCTTTAGATGCAGAACCCAGCTTAATGAATACCTGATAACTAGGTGCTAGTAGGGGTTCCGGTTCAGGTATGACGTATTACAATCTTTGTCCATGTGTTTGCATGAACAGGATAGTTAAACAAGATTGTTCAGGGCAGATCACACCCGACTATATTAATCGGCTCTGAGTCTATATTGCCAGAGTTAAGTCCCGTAAAAATGGGTGTGGTCATCAGTAGTTGGTTGAGACTGACGCGGGGATGCGGGGAGAAGAAAAATTTTTCACTATACCACCAACTGTTTTTAACGGCACCCCGTAAAAATAGACCGTCGCACTGGGAATCAAGCTGAAACACAGATGAGTCAATCGGCTAAACTAGGCTACATGCCGAAAGACTTGGATCATGACGAAAGAGTATCGCTCGGTTGCTGCCCCTGGAAAATCAATAACTTCTGAAGTTAGATTATTGGTAGGCTCATACACTTAAAACACCCAACAACCGCTGAAAATCTCCCTCCGATGCTCTAGCCCTCAGCCTATTTTCCTTATTTTTAGGTCACAATCAAAAATTGAGTAGGGTGTGTCCTCCTCAACCCAACGAATGATGACTGACTGGATGGATCAGGGTGGAGACGTGCGCTTAAAGCGGTGTTGGAAGTACTCGGCAATGGGTGTAACAGCCGATAGCTCTTTTCGGGTTGAGTCGATCAAGCGTTAGCAACCTCGTTTGAGGACGTGTAACTCTCGATCTTTGATTGTTTGTCACTGAGGTTGCCCGTAAACCAACCGTGATACGCTGCCCTTAATCATTACTGTTTGCATGCCTACCCGTAAGCCAAGCTCTCATGTGGAGAACGTCCAATCGACAACGGACTTAAAGCTCGACACCAATGCACAAAGCCAGAACGAGCCGTCTATCGCCTCTGGCGAATCAGAGTCTCAGTCCTCATCTAACTTCCTGGATGAGCTGGTGAACGCTTTCCTAGAGGATGATCATTCACCAGATTCGGAAGATGAACCGATTCAGCCGATGAAGAAAAAGTTGAATGGGCTGACTCATTTTCAGCATCATAGTCAGTTGCTGATGGCGGTGGTGGAGCCTGGTAGTTTCACCCTACGTTATGCCAATGACTACTTCTGGGCGTTGATGGGTATGCCAGAATCTGGCTCCAAGTTCAAGGGTAAAGAGATCCATTTACCGGATTTATTACCGGATTTAAAGGGTACAGCGATTGACTCATTGTACCGACAGCACATCCTACATCTGATATTCCGAGATATTTATCAGATTAACGTTCCTCGGTCACGGCTACTCGATCAACCCGTGATTGTTTCCTTGAAGAGTCCTCTTTACCCGGAGCCACGTTGGATTGAGTTGGCGTTTCGCTCTGAGCAACTGAAAATTTCCCGTCTGGATGCTCAAATCGATGAGTTGGCGGATTTGGATTTGCAGCCGTGGCGGGTAGAGGAGGGTTCTGTTAAATCGATCGATTGGGAACCCTTGGAAGCTTGGAAACAGCGGTTGCGCTTGGACAATTACCAGCTAACCGGACAACTTTTATTAGAAGGTTCGGATGTAACGGAACGGGAAACGATTCGGCATATCATTGGGTTACTGATTGACCGGGATTCGATTCTCCGTCCTGATAAATTTCGCCGAATTAATAAACGGTTGCGATCGCTGTTTCGGGCTACCAATAGCTTAATTCTGAGTACGGAAAATGAGCATACACGATTGTTCATGAGTACCGAGCGTAAGGAATTAAGAGCCACGGTACACTCCTTAGAATCTCTTACGGGGTCACACTTTTTACGAGCCGCCGATGCCAATCGCGTCTGGAATGTGCCTGACTTAACTCAGGATTGCCCAACCGATTGTGAGCGATCGCTACTCAATCAAGGGGTACGTTCTATGTTACTGATTCCCTTAGTGGTTCGACCCCTCAAATCCGGCAAAGGTTCGCGACAGTTGGCGGGAATTGTGGGCATTATGAGCGATCGCCCCCATAATTTTGATGGCGTTGATTGCAAATATGCCGAAGAATTAATGCCCGCGTTTACCGCTGCTCTGCGTCAAGCGATTCAGCAGCGCTTTACCAATATTCACCCCTCGGTGGAGTGGCGCTTTTTGCAAGAAGCGGAACGCCGGAGTTGGGGATTAGCGGCAGAACCGATTGTTTTTGCCAATGTCTATCCCTTATACGGCATCTCAGATATTCGTGGCTCCTCGGAAGAACGCAACCGTGCGATTCAGTCCGATTTACTGGAACAATTTCACCAGGGTTTACAGGTGGTGGACGCTGTCTGTCAGTTCCAGAAGAGTTCTTTAGGGGAACAGCTACGACTGGATTTACTCGAATATATCGAACACCTGAAAGAACGAGTGACAGTTGATGCCGAAGTTACCGCGCTGAAATTTTTAAGCGATCGCCTGGAACTCTACTTAGACTATTTTGCCCAATGTGGTGGGGATGCTCAAGCGGCGGTGGAAACCTACCGTCAAAGCTGCAACAATGACCATAAATCAGTCTATGTATCCCGCGCTCATTACGACAAAACCATTAGCCAGATTAACGCCCTGTTGAAACAAACCTGGGAACGATGGCAAGTCCGGATGCAACAAATTATTTCCCATTACTGCGATGTGGAGTCCACCGACGGCATCAATCACATGATTTATGTGGGGGAATCCATCGACTCCAAATTTTCCATCTATCATCTGCGGAGTCTACGCTACGAACAGCTACGCGCCGTTTGTGACTGTGCTCGCACCGCGTTCAAGTTTCAAACCCTCTACAATACCCAAATGGAAGTTACCCACCTGGCTTTAGTGCAAGACCAGACGGTGGATATTATCCATGATGAAAATACCGAAAAACTGTTTGAAGTGCGAGGAACCAGGGACATTCGCTATGAAATTGTGAAAAAGCGGATTGATAAAGCGGTGGATGAAGAATCCCGTACTCGCATTACCCAACCAGGAATGGTGACTCTAGTTTATTCCACCGAAGAAGAGTGGTCAGAATATCAACAATACCTGCGCTACCTCGCTCGTGAAGGCTGGGTGGATACAGAAATTCAATCCGGTACGGTTGAACCCCTGCAAGGGATAACGGGTTTAAAATTTGCCCGTGTCCGAGTGTTACCTTCCACCGAGGGGGAAGAACCGGAATTAGCAACCCCTAGTGATGCTGTGGAAGAAGCCGTGGTTCAATAAGCTGTTGTGCATCTATTGAACGTAGTAGATAGGCAAGACAAGGGAAGGGGGACAAAGAAGAGAACGCACTTTTTACATTAGCGAAGCGGCTCTGTAGGAGCAAGGCAACTTTGAATATCATGTCCGGTTAAACACCCATCGTTAGGATTGACGCGGGGAAACGGGGACGCGGGGACGCGGAGAGTTTTTATTATGGGTAATTAGACGGACATTCTATTAATAGAGTTAAGCGCAGTGTTGCAGATAAATTTGAGCAACGCTATCGGTGGGATTTTTTTCTAAACACTGATGGAGAAGAGATTGGGCTTTCTCAACGGCTCCTTGATAGTAATAGTTCAAAGCGGCTTCAAACAGCGACTTCGTTTCCAACTTGGCTTGTTTTTGGGTAGAAGAATCAGCCTCAAACACCTCAAACACTGCAACTTTCTGGGCTTTTCCCCGAACTTGTACCTGAGCAATGAAGCGCAGGGCATACTTCATGGGTTCTTCGAGCTGAGCTAAGGTGTTATGGGAAATCAAAAGTGGTGTTTTGTAGGCTTTTGTTAACTGTTGGAGGCGCGAACCAAGATTCACGGTATCACCAATGACAGTAGTATCGATGCGAAAATTACCACCAACTGTTCCCAACATCAAATTACCTGTGTTGATTCCAATACCAATCTCGATAGGTTGACGATCGCGTTGTTGGCGGGTTCGATTATATTCAGCGAGAATCTTTAACATCCTCACCCCTGTCTTCACCGCCGTATCAGCACTCCCTTCAAACAGTGCCATGATTTCATCACCCATATATTTATCAATAAAACCACCATTTTCCAGAATGGCAGGTTCCATACGTCGGAGATAGCCATTAATAAACTTAAACGTATCTTCTGGAGACATTTGCTCCGAACGGGTGGTAAACGAACGGATATCGGCAAACAAAATCGACATTTTTTTCTCAATCGATTCTCCCAGTTGAATTTCAGTGATATTTTTGCGAGCTAGAGATTGCAAAAATTGACGAGGAACAAACCGAGAAAAGGCTTCATTGAGTTGGAATAATTCTTGGGTAAACTGTTCTCGTTCAGCTTCAGCTTTTTTGCGATCGCTGATATCCTGGAACGTTGTGATCGCCTGAAAAATGTGACCCCTTTTATCCCGAAGGGGAGTCGTTGAGACTTCTAAAGAAATGGTCTGATCTGGGTAACGAATTTCGAGGTCTTCAGCATGAACCGTTTCTCCAGCTAGGGAACGCACAATCGGCAATTGCTCTGTCGGATATAAGGATTCAGTCCCCGCCTGGTATACGTTTAAATCCGTTGAAAGTTGCTCAGTCTTTGTCTCAGGTAAAACCTCTAGCTTGAGTAATTCCTTGGCTTTTTGATTAGCATAGGTCATGTTTCCCGTCGTATTGTGAACTGTAACACCAATGGGCATTGCTTCTAAAATCTGAGTCAGGCGGCGTTCATTTTCCCGCAGTTGAGCATTCTGTTGTTCGAGTTGTTTGATCTGTAAATACTTATTCAGAGCTTCTTTAACCGTCAAACTTAGATCGGTACTATCCCAGGGTTTGGCAATATAGCGGTACAGGTTTGCTAAATTCACAACATTGCCCACCGCCTCAACTCCGGCTTGACCCGTGAGCATAATCTTTAATATATTGGGGTATTGAGAATGAATCTGAATCAGAAGCTCATCCCCTTTCATTCCCGGCATCAAGTGATCAGACACAACTACCGCAACTTCGATGTGTTCTGCGTGCAGTTCTTCAATAATTTCTAGGGCTTCTTCAGCACTTTCAGCCGCTTCTATTTGGTAATTCTGACCAAAGTTTCGCTGTAACTCTTCCGAAAGGCTTTCTAACACCATCGGTTCATCATCAACAACAAGAATCGCTAGTTCGTTCATATTGATTCGAGGGCTGTGGTGATGATTTTGAGTAACTCTTCTTCCCGCCAGGGTTTATGAATGCAGCAGTACAGATTAGCTTCCCGCTTCGCCCGCTCAATAGCTTTCTCATCAGCTTGCCCGGTTAACATGATCATCGTAATATCACCAAATTGCTGATGCACATTAACTAAAAATTCATCCCCCCGCATTCCGGGCATCAGCCAATCAGAGACAATCACAACAATTTTGAGTCCCTCTTCAGTGAGTTCTTCGAGGATTTCTAGGGCTTCCTCAGCACTTTCGGCGGCTTCATACAAAAATTGCTCACCAAAGTGACGACTAATTTGTTCTTGGAGGCTTTCCAAGATAACGGTTTCATCATCAACACAAAGAATTACGGCTTCATTCATATTTAATTAAAATCTGGAGTCAAAAATTAAGTTATATATTTACTATATCGGCAGTGTGACGGTGAAGGTGGTGTTACCAGGAACCGAAGTAAAGGTAATTGTCCCTTGATGTTTTTCAATAATCTTTTGCACAATATCCAACCCTAAACCACTTCCTTCTCCTGCCGATTTAGTCGTGAAAAAAGGCTGAAAGATTTTATCTTGAATTTCTGCGGGAATGCCACAACCCGAATCGGTCACT
>DATNQL010000376.1:0-1568 GCA_036704025.1 Stenomitos sp. | reverse complement strand
TCGGGTCTTTTGAGGAGAGGATGGTGGACTGTAAACTCAACCCCACCGGCGAAACTCAATCCTCTATTCTCGACGTGGGCGAATTAATGGTGCGTGAAGAAAATCTGATGCTTATGCCTGATGACGAGGCCAAGGTGGTGATTCGCGATCGCCACTTCCTCGGTCGTGAGTATCGCTATTGTTTAGAAACTCCATCAGGGAAACGGCTCCATGCTCGCACAACACTCAACACTCTGTTACCTGTAGGAACGCGGGTACAACTCTCGGTGGCGAATCCCTTGCAGATTTTTCCCGCCGCCTCACCCATCTTTCCAAGCACGCCTGTAGTGCTTTAATCGATTTCTGCACAAATACCTAATAGAGTCAAAATGAGGTAAAACAAGCCTCTGAGACCGATGCGATTTTGACCCGGCTTGATTAGCTATTTGTTTGGTTTAGGTTTAGCCCATTTGAACTTCTGAAATTACCTCTTGTCAATCCTTTCAAAAATCACCGCTCCCAAATTTTAAAGCCAAACTGTGATTAGGGGTCTGTACCTCCAGATGGCTGTCTAGATTCTCTATTAATATGATTAATTGGCAGGTGATCCCTCCTCATTTTGCCACTGAGTTAATGTCAACGCGCTCATCAAGAGCGTACTCAATTGCATCTATTGATTAGGAGAATCTCATGACCTACAAAAATCATGTCAATCCGTGGTGTATCGTCCGGCAACTGCCTAACCAAAAATCACGCCTGATTGTGCGCTTTCATCGTCGGGGTGATGCTGAAGCCCATTTACAAATTCTCCGCTCCAAAAATCCAACAGCCTGTTACGAAGTCATTTTTGATGTGACTTCGGCACAACCTCATTTGTTGGCTCAGCAGATATAGCCTTAACACACAAGGCTAAAAGCTGAAAATGAGGATTTAGGAGCCTTTCATAAATAGGTAGTTTCCTTGACTAAATGACTGGTGCAGTCCGTAGATTAAGCTAAAGTTAACGGTGTTCATGGCTAAGAGTTTGACAAACAACCCATAAGTCTAAGAAAAAAGGAACTGTTTGCCATAAAGATAGCCATTTTAAAACTGTTGAGGCAGTCCTATAGATAGAGTTTTGACTTAAATGTTGAATGGCGATGAGGTAGTCAGAGGCTAAATTGCTCCACTGAGTAATTTACCTCCTACCCAATCAGAAGCCCCAGGAGCTTTATTCCTGGGGCTTCTATTGATTTAAAGGTGGCAATTACAGAAAGCTGGATTGCCTGGTGAGGCCAAAAACACGCTGATTTAGCCGCCTATAAAAGCTAGCCAAATTTCCCAGCGGTTGAGGCAATCAGGAATGGCGCGTAGGTGAGGATGTAACCCACCGTAAAGTGAGCTAAACCAACCAACCAACCTTGGACAATGGACAGAGCAACCGGCTTATCCTTCCAACGAACTAAGTTTGCTAGAGCGTCGGTCCAGTAATCACGATTGGGGTTAGCATGACCTTCAGGGGTTGAAACAAGAGTCTTGGGATGGGTGATTGTGTTAAGAGATTTAAAGAGGTTCTCATTGAACAGCCACCCTGGCGATCTGCTTGCAGC
>DATNQL010000375.1:0-3477 GCA_036704025.1 Stenomitos sp. | reverse complement strand
CATTCACGCAGCATCTGCGGGTGGAGTGTGGCAAGCCATTGTCTTTGGGTTTGCCGGCATCCGCATCAATGATACCTATCCCCAAGCCAAGCCGCATCTGCCTAAAGGCTGGACACGATTGAAGTTTAAGCTCCAGTGGCGCGGAGAGTGGTATGAGTTCGATCTGCGTTCAGAGGAAGTCAAGGAGGAATTGAAAGAGATGGAAGATACTACGAATGGAAAATCTGCCGCACATAACCCTGACATTCAGGGAGTGATTTTTGACCTGGATGGTGTACTGACGGAGACGGCGGAATACCATTACCGGGGTTGGCAGCGCTTAGCGGATGAAGAGGGTATTCCTTTTAATCGAGAAGCGAACGAGGCAATGCGAGGTTTGTCACGTCGGGATTCCCTGCTTCTGATGCTGAATGGACAATCGCGCACAGAAGAACAACTCGAAGAGATGATGGAGCGCAAGAACCGCTACTATTTGGAATTTATCCAGGATGTGAGTCCTGCTGATTTACTGCCGGGAGCGGTTGAGTTACTCGATGAACTGCGTGCGGCGGGGATTAAAGTGGGGATTGGTTCAGCCAGCAAAAATGCTCAAGAAGTGATTCAACGCTTGGGAATTAGCGATCGCGTCGATACCATTTCCGATGGCTACAGTGTAACGCGCTCCAAGCCAGCACCGGATTTGTTCTTACACGCGGCGGAGCAATTAGGTCTGGCACCGGAGCATTGTGTTGTGGTAGAAGATGCGGCGTCTGGTGTGGAAGCGGCTTTGGCGGCTGGGATGTTGGCAGTAGGACTTGGCCCGGTTGAGCGGGTTGGTGCAGCTCACGTTGTCCTGCCTAGCTTGGAAGGAGTCCATTGGGCGGAGTTACGCGCTAAATTGAACCATATTGAGCGCTCTGTTCATGTGCAAGTGAGATAACGGATATCGAGATAGGTTGAATTTTGACATGAAGGGCAGGCGTCTCGCCTGCCTTTTTGATGAGCAAGGCGTAATACCGAGTTGCGTTCAAACATAGTAGTTGAGATCGACACCCAGACAGGGGGACGCTCCCGACGCGGAGAAATTCAATGTGCTACGTATGAATGCAACTGCGTATGATAAGCTGATGTGCCGCTAAATTGCCATAGCGAAATTGTCATAAGGGGTGTGGGGTGTAGGGTGTAGGGTGTGGAAATAGGCTTTGCCATATAGGGCACCCACAATGGATGCCCCTACACCTGGCGATTGTAGGGTATGACCGCCACGAATTCGCCAACAACACCCTAAAGTCGCGGCTACACAAACTTTCGTCCGCCTACTCTTCGAGAACGCTTCACGAACGCGGACTCATTTCCATGAAAAAGGGGATAGTCAACCCGGAGTTAATATGAACAATAGCTAATAAAAACCCCCCAAAAAGAAAGTTTCTTTTTGGGGGGGCATTACAGGGTGCATCTACCATTCCTTTATTACTGGCGATATCGTCAGTATCCGGAAAGGTTGGAGAAATTGGGCGGCTAAATTGGCTGATTGAGAGTTTCCCAGGGGGACTAATGCGATCGCTCCGCGCTACCCCAAGGGGGCAATCGCATCTTCAAAATGTAAGGAGTATCGCTCTTTTCGTCTCTGGGATACCTTATCCCCATCTCGTCTGCAATACTGATCGCTAGGCCGAGAGCGAGCAAGGGTTATTGCTCTTTGATCTCTGTGATACCATCTTTTTTTGTTTACACATGCGAGAACTCTATTCCCCGATTGAACCTTACCACCAGGCAACCCTAGCCGTGTCCAGCCTGCATACGATTTATTTTGAAGAGTCGGGGAATCCTGACGGAAAACCGGTTGTCGTGTTGCATGGGGGGCCTGGGGGTGGGAGTATACCGGAATATCGCCAATACTTCGACCCGACAAAATGGCGAATTGTGATATTTGACCAACGGGGGTGTGGGAAAAGTACCCCTCATGCGGAACTGCAAGAAAACACGACTTGGGATTTGGTCAGTGATATCGAAAAACTGCGGGTGAAACTGGGGATTGAGCAGTGGGTGGTATTTGGGGGCAGTTGGGGCAGTACTCTGTCCTTAGCGTACAGCGAGACTCATCCAGAACGTTGCAAGGGCTTGATTCTGCGCGGTATTTTTATGCTCAGGCAAAAAGAACTTCTCTGGTTTTATCAGGAGGGAACAAGTTATATTTTCCCGGATGCTTGGGAGGAATATGTTAAACCAATTCCCGAAGAAGAACGTCACGATTTTATTGGAGCCTATTACCAACGCTTGACCAGTCCGGATTTGGAAACACGTTTAGAAGCAGCTCGTGCTTGGTCGGTTTGGGAAGCGAGTACGAGTAAACTATTGCAAGACCCTGGCCTGATGCAACGGTTTAGTCAAAATAATTTTGCGGATGCTTTTGCCAGAATTGAGTGTCATTATTTTATCAACAAAGGCTTCTTTGAACCGGAAGATCAGCTCCTACGAAATGTCGAGCGCATTCGTCATCTTCCAGGTGTGATTGTCCAGGGACGCTATGATGTGGTTTGTCCGATGATATCGGCTTGGGAGTTGCATCGCGCTTGGCCTGAAGCGGAGTTGATTGTGGTTCCTGATGCTGGACATTCTATGTCAGAACTGGGGATTCGGAGTGCTTTAATTGAAGCAACGGATCAGTTTGCTTCTTTGTAAAAGAGCGATCGCCTACGGTACTAGCTGTTACCTCAGGAAGCGAAATGATCCGTGTATGCGTTCAATTGTGCCATCAGCACTAGAATTACTAGCGGTGTAGTAACTAGAAATAACGACCGTTTGCTTATTGTTGTAGCGAACGAAAGTAACCATTGTGTCTGGAAAGTCAAACCCTCCGCCGGTTAGGTGAAGCCTAACAGCATTCCGCCCATTAATGGTTAGGTTACGGCGTCTTTTCACTGTGGCATTGTAGGATTGACTGCTCGCTATATCCCTTTTAACCACAGTTTCTAGGGAGCCATCAGTGACAGTAATGTCAGTTTTAATGAGGTTGGCTGGAGCTTTACCTCCTCCAGGCTCGGTTGGTTTGCGACTCCAGAGCGTGGTGTAATTGCTCGCACCTTTATCAATAGCCCAGCCAGAGGGATGTTGAATTGAGAAAAAATTGGGTTCTGTATAGGTAACAAATTTTGCCTGCGTTTGAGCGCGGCTGGAGTTGATGCCTGTCAGGGAATGGGACAGTGGCAGAACACCTAGAAAAGCGGTAGTTGTCAAGAGAGCTAAGACGAGCTGTTTTGGCTTCATAGGCTGAGAAGATGTCTCTGCTAGGTATTTTAGTAATGTTTGTACTGATTGGGCATATTGTGTGGGTTGTGCTGCAAGCTTAACTCGAATGGCTAGAGCGTCGGTCCAGTAATCACGATTGGGGTTAGCATGACCTTCAGGGGTTGAAACAAGAGTCTTGGGATGGGTGATTGTGTTAAGAGATTTAAAGAGGTTCTCATTGAACAGCCACCCTGGCGATCTGCTTGCAGC
>DATNQL010000374.1:0-4227 GCA_036704025.1 Stenomitos sp. | reverse complement strand
CGTTTAGGGATTTCTTGTAAATCTTCATACACCAGCGTATCGCCACTAATGTAGAGACGAAATCGGGTTTTTTCATCGGTTGGCTGAAACTCCAAGAGACTTCCCATGACTGGCGGTAAAACAGCCGATAAAATTCCCGGGCCATGTCTTCCAGGCATCGCCGTAATACGAACTCTAGCTTCTTCTTTCGTCACCCTTAATGTTTCCCAAGTCTTGAGTGCTTGTGAAGCTGTAAACCCTTTCTTTTTGAGGTTCGTTGCCGCATGGTGTGTGGTAATGATGGGCAAGTTTTTATCCAGCTTTGCCTCTGCCACTCGATCAAAATGATCCTCGTGCAGATGAGACAGCACTAACAAATCTAAAGGAGGCAACTGTTCAATTTCGATGGCTGGATTGGTTGTGCGAGTTGAGCGTAACCCGTACCCCAGATGCACATGGTCACCTTGATGCAGAAAGTTAGGGTCAGTTAAAATCGTAAACCCGGCGTAACGTAGCACAACTGTAGCAGTCCCGACAAAAAAGAGGGAACCTCTGGCAAAGTCAGGTTTTTCACGAGTTCCATGGTTCGGCAGGACAAGTTCTCTTATGCCATTCATATAACGTTTCGTCTGGCTAACGGGTGATGCTTGTAATTGACAGAATTACAGGCGTAAATACCCCTCAGCTTAGACGCAGCCATAAGAATGAATAACCTCTCTTCAGGCTGAGATTAAAATAGGTCAAAATTTTCCGATTCGTTACTCTTCCTGTAGCTAGAGGCAAGTATTTTTAGTAATCGTTAGGATGCCTTTACACTGAATACCTAGCAAGCCTCAATCTTATACGGAGTTGCATTCAAGGAGGTAATTTCAATGGCTCTCCTCTGCTTGTAGAAGAGGGGTTGGGGGAGAGGTCAGTTTTAGATGTTTGAACGCAACTTGGTATTAGAACGAATGGCACTGACTTAAGGGGAATGTCACTGACTTAAGGAACAAGTGATCGTTTGTTGGAAAAACCCAGATTGGGGGGAAACCCCCCAAACCCCCCACTGGGGGACGAAGTGCCTCCCCCAGACCCCCTGCACAAGGGTTCATTGGTGAAGTATGAGAGTGCTTAAGTCAGTGCCATTCAACTTAAGGAACAATCAGTCATTCTTTGGGAAAAACCAAGATTGGGGGAAGATCCCCAAACCTCCTCACTCAAGCTCCGATTCGCAAGGGTTGATTGGTGAGGATTCAAGCTTGAGCGATTGCCTTTTGTTCGTTTCGTTCTTGAGTTTTTACAACTCAATCCTATCTGTTTATGAAATTTGATTATGACCTTTTTGTGATTGGTGCCGGTCCCGGAGGTATTGCCGCCGCCAAACAGGCGTCGGGCTATGGTATTCGTGTTGCGATCGCTGAGCAGGATTTAGTCGGGGGTACCTGTGTGATCCGAGGATGTATCCCTGAAAAACTCATGTCCTTCGCAGCCGAGTTCTCTGAGGAGTCTCATAATGCAGAAGGCTATGGCTGGAACAACACCTCATGCACCTTTGATTGGCAGCAATTCATTAGAGCTAAAGAAGCAGAAATTCATCGCCTCAGTCAGGTGCATACTCAAGCTCTTAAAACAGCAGGTATTGAATTAATTAAGGGTTGTGCTACCTTTCACAATGCTCATACCTTAGAAGTCGAAGGACGTCATATTACGGCTGACAAAATTTTGATTGCAGTAGGCGCGAAGGCTGTCAAACCCCAAATCCCAGGAATAGACTATACCATCACTTCAAACGAACTATTTAATCTCCCGCAGCAACCCCAAAAGATTGCCATCATCGGTAGTAATTTTATTGCCGTAAAATTAGCCGGTATCATGAATAATCTAGGCTCTCAAGTGGCTTTAGTTATTCCCACCAACTCTATTCTTGAGGCTTTTGATGAAGATATTCGTTTAGCTGTTACTGAGGGTCTGCTCCAGCGAGATATTCAAATGATCAATAACAGTATAGTCAACGAAATTCAACCATTAGAAAATGAATTAAACCTGATACTATCTAAACAAGAATTAAACCCCTTGCGTGTAGATACAGTTTTATATGCGACAGAACGTATCCCGGATACCAGTAATTTAGCTCTAGGGAAAGTAGGGGTTCAAGTCGCTAAAGATGTTCTTGTCGTGGATGATTATAACCAAACGACACAGGCTAATATTTTTGCGGTTGGCGATTGTATTAATCGGCTTAATTTTACTCCGGTTGCTATTGCTCAAGGTCGAGCATTTGCCGATACCCAATTTGGCGGCACTCCCCATAAAGTCTGCTATGAATGTGTTCCCGTAACTCTTAGTTCTCACCCTGAAGCGGCTACCGTTGGTTTGAGTGAAGCTGAAGCACATGAAAAATTCGGTAATTCTGTGCAGTGTTACCGCTCCCAGTTTCGTCCTCTTTTACACAGTTTGGCTAAACGGGATGAGCAAACCCTAGTGAAGTTAGTTGTTGATAGTTGCTCAGATCGAGTACTAGGTGTTCATATGGTAGGTGAAGGAGCCATAGAGATTATCCAATGTTTGGCGCTTGCCGTTCGCTTGGGCGTCACCAAGAAGGACTTCAATACAACCATTGGAATTCATCCTTCCGTTGCCGAAGAGTTTTTTGCGCTCCAATAACCTGAATAACGGTACTACTTTGAGAAGATTTATCAGTCCTCTACAATCTATCGACCGTCTCTGCCTAGTGAGCTGAGAACGGATGGCTATAGAGTGAATACCTTGTACTGAAGCGTAGCGGCTGATTCAAGGACACGGGGACACGGAGAGGGGGAGACGCGGAGAAAGAATTCAGACGGGGACTGAAACCCCATCTGAATTCGAGCGACTGAATCTTCGATTCAGTCGGGGTCTCAAACCCTTGGGACTTACGTCCCCGCATCTCGGCGTCTTCTCGATCACATTGTATTTATGCTGACAGCGTCACTTAACCTTAGACAATTCCTTCGGTATAGGAGGGTTTACTCCTTTGGTAGAAGTTGAGAAAAACAGAAGCTCTTATGCTTCTTAAGGGTGTTCGTCATTGAGGAGCATCAAAACTCGTTCAGTCATTAGCACTGTCAAGCAACACTAAACATCTGTTTTGGCGTGTTCCTGAATATAGATATTCTCAATGTAGCGGCTCAGTCCAGGTGTAAATACCTTTTTTTGTCAGATATCCCAAAACATTTAGAAAATAAAAACCAGCATAACTATGAAATCTTTTGATGTATCCAAACTGGCTTGGGCTGGTGCTTTGGCAATTGGTTTAACAACTCTACCCTTAACAGCGCCTACTTCTGCACAAACGAGCGGAGGTTCGGGTGGTTCTAGTTCCGGCACTGGTACTGGAACAGGAGGCACATCTTCCGGTACAGGCACTGGTAGTGGTTTAGGTGGCACAACGTCCGGTACGGGTACAACGTCCGGTACAGGAACAGGTAGCACGACTTCTGGTACGGGTACAGGTGGCACGACGTCCGGTACGGGGAGTGGAATGGGTAGCTCAACTTCCGGCACAACTCTATCTCCTGATGGCACGACGTCCGGCAGTACGACGGCTCCTGATGGCTCACCTTCCGGCACCACCACCGCTCCTGGCGGCTCGCTTTCAGGTACAACAACAGCCCCTAGTAGCACGACTTCAGATACAAACACTTCCCAAGGCGTTAGCCCCGCGAGCAGAGAGCGCCATTCGAGTTGGGGTTGGTTAGGTTTGCTGGGTCTAATTGGCTTAGCCAATTTGTTCCGTAAGCCCGAAGAAGAAACCGTTAGGTTGAGATAAAGAGGTCAGATTTAGAGGGTATGGGAAAACCACGCCAGCGCTCTCACTTTTTCCAGACTTAACTGTCAACAGCCCTCAAGAGTTTAGAAGAATTGGGGGCTGTTGAAATATTGCCAATTGGTGATATTTTACCCAGTCAGTAGCGCCTAGACATCAGCTTCGATGAAGTGGGTTACCTGACATCTGTCTTGAACTGTTACTTAGGTTACTCTCAATACTGCTCGGTTAGTGAAATTCAACACCGGAGATCCCCCTGAATCTCCTCACTAAAGCTCCGGCTTAAAAAGGGGGACTTATATTCCCCCCTTTTCAAGGGGGGCTAGAGCGTCGGTCCAGTAATCACGATTGGGGTTAGCATGACCTTCAGGGGTTGAAACAAGAGTCTTGGGATGGGTGATTGTGTTAAGAGATTTAAAGAGGTTCTCATTGAACAGCCACCCTGGCGATCTGCTTGCAGC
>DATNQL010000373.1:0-10433 GCA_036704025.1 Stenomitos sp. | reverse complement strand
GCTGCAAGCAGATCGCCAGGGTGGCTGTTCAATGAGAACCTCTTTAAATCTCTTAACACAATCACCCATCCCAAGACTCTTGTTTCAACCCCTGAAGGTCATGCTAACCCCAATCGTGATTACTGGACCGACGCTCTAGGAACTGTTTTGGATGTGGGTGATATTAAATTCATGCTCTAAACAGAATGATTAAAACATTGGGGGTACAGTCAAACCTTGGAGTGGAACTTGTTCTTCTTTTGGCGTTAATCCTTTACTCTGAATCAGAACGCCAAAGCCTCCTAGTCCCATCGGGTCCATTAACTGATGTAAAATCTGACGACGCTGCATAATTTTTATCACGTCTTGGCCTTTTGCGATCGCATTTCCCTGTTCGCTATCCCTGGCAGAAAGTGCCGCAAGGCGATCGCCTAATCCCAATGCCATTAAAAACAACCCCTGCTGGGTGAATGCTACCTTACGCAAACCGCACAACTCTCCTTGACGTTCTAGAGCGGTAAAGTTGACATGGGCGGTAATATCCTGCTGTCCTATATATAGGTAGGGGTCGTCATGATGCCGATGCTGGTAATAGCACTGTAATGTCCCTTGATGCCGCGCTGGCTGATAATAGCGATCGGCAGAGTAACCATAATCAATGGTTAATAAAAATCCTCGCTGCAATCGCTGGGTGACCGTCTTTAGCCAGTCTAAAGCAGCTAAATTAACTTCAGTCCGATAGCCTTCCGGGTAAGTATCTGATAATAAATCAATACCAATGAGATTGAAATATTCGAGTAGATTAGATGTTGATAGATGATCTGTAATTTCAACAAAATTAATTTCAGATGGTGGTTGTAGCTCTAACGCGGCTTTATCGGTAGCCGTATGAGAGGTTGTCACGTAGATTTCTTGGAGTTGCCCCCCTTTACTGACAACTTGATGCACAGGGAAGGCATCGACTAGCTCATTAGAGAAACAGCAACCGATAATTGAATTATCGGGTATTTCTTCTAAGGAACACCATCGTACAGGGAAAGATTTAGTCCCTAAGTTTAATAGCTGTAGTTGTTGTTTTTGCTGAGAAATAAGTCCTGCTGCTTTCTCAATAATGATGTACTCCAGCGTTTCAAAAACATCTGGGTGATACCGATTCAAGTAATACAATATATCTGCGGCTAGTAACCCTTGACCTGCTCCCATTTCCATTAAGGTAAACGGCGTAGGGCGTCCTAAAATTTCCCACATTTGAGCAAATTGTTCGGCTAGTAACTCCCCGAAGTCTCTACTCAAATGAGGTGAGGTAAAAAAATCACCCTCTGACCCAATATTGACAGCACCCGACGCGTAGTAACCTTGTTTTGGATGATAAAGTGCCAAGTTCATGTAATCGGCAAAGGTAATTCGCTGGTTGGGTTCAGCATTAATTTGGTTGGCAATTATGCTTCGCAGAAATTGGTCAGTCGTCATATTAATTCAAGATTAAAATATACAAAACCCGCCTAACAAAATGCTGTCTTAGGACGGGTTTCAACGGCTAAGTTATCGACTTATTTCCAAGCTTGTCAGGTAAGAGTTTAACCTGATTCAAGATGACGCTTTACTGTTCCTGAAGAAACGCTTCTACTTCTTGAGCTGTGGGTTGAGCCGCGATCGCACCCGGTTTCAAGGTCGTCAGTGCGCCCACTGCACTAGCATATTTCACAACATTCTTAGCTGATTCAGCATCAACAAGGCTCTTCAGCCCATGTTGACACAACTGATGAACAAACCCAGCAACAAAACCATCTCCAGCACCTGTTGTATCTTTGGTATTCATGGCAAAAGCTGGAATTTTATCTTCATGGTCATTTAAGCAATAGGCACAGCCTTTGTCCCCATCCGTCACTAAGACGCCTTCTACTGAGCCAAGGCGATGGGTAATTGCACCTGCATCTGTAGTATCAAAAAATAACTCCGCTTCTTCCTTGGCAATTTTGAGAAAATCGACTTGGTGCAAAATCTCCTGAACCAGTGGCTTAGCCTCACTGGGATCGGGCCAGAACATGGGACGCCAGTTGATATCTACTAAGACTTTGACGTCATACACTTCTGCAAAGTGCAGCGCTTTTTGAATCGCTTCTCGTGTTTGGGGATAAGCCAACTCCAAGGTTCCTAAGACTAAAAAATCAGCGGATTCAAATAAGGATTCCGGTAACTGGGATGATTGGAGGAAGGCGTCAGCAAAGTTCGAGGTATCCAGTTCGCCAAACCCGGCAAACTCGCGCTCTCCCTGCTCAGAACGCACCACGTAAACGTTTCGCGTGGGTGCTGTTGGATGGCGCTGGACGCCAGTACTATCTACCCCAACGTCCTGTAATAACTGAACTAAATCGTTTCCGGCTTGATCCTGTCCCACACAACCGATAAAGCCAGCAGGGGTGCCTAGTTTGACTAAGGCACAGGCAACATTGGCTGGAGCACCTCCTGGATAAGGAGTCCAAGATTCGACGTTTTCAAGCGATCGCCCTAGCTGATCGGCTAGAAGATCAAACAATATTTCACCCAGGCAGAGTACACGAGGATTGGTCACGGCTGCATACATCTCGACTGCTTTCAGACTACCAGAGGCGTGACGATCTTCTGCTTTCTATCCAGCTTCCTTCATCTTTAGACGGAAATTTCTCATAAATCCAGTTAATTCTTTAGAAAAAATAGATATTTTTACTCATGTATATATACTTAATAAATCAAGGAATTTTTCTCCATGGCTAAAGGAGAATCCTCACTGAGCAAGCTTAGCAGCCTCATCACCCGAATCAGGAGTTGAACTGAAAGCTCTGGTATCAGTGTTTGCCTCGATTCCTTGGCTGGCGTCTTTCTCCACTACTCACACTCAACAATCTTCTAAAATGGTAAGTAGATATACCAAGGGCAAAATACCTATGGCTGGTGGCGAGTCATACACTCCCGCGTCTCTGAGCGATCGCGAAGTACAAATCATCGAACTAGTAGCCGCTGGTTTAACCAATCAGGAGATTGCCCAGCAGCTAGAAATTAGTAAACGCACAGTCGATAATCACATCAGTAACATTCTGACCAAGACCTCGACTGACAACCGGGTAGCATTAGTCCGTTGGGCGCTACAGTGGGGCAAAGTTTGCATCAATGATGTCAACTGCTGTCCCTTACCCACACCCAGTGATCAAGCGCTCTCTTAGCTGGTGGGTTCATGTCATGCGTCAAGTATTGGCGGCTTGCTTCATTTGGACATTGAGGGATCGTGGTGATTCTCTGTGAAGCCACTGGGCTTCAGGAGACTCCTTGACACCATTCACTCAACGTCTTGGTGCAAATCTTAACAGCTCCGCAGTGTTAACCTTTCCTGACCTAATCTGGAGTGATACCCAATCCGGGTTAACTACCCCTTGTTTTGTGGGGGCAAGGCAGAGGGCAGAGGGCAGAGGGCAGAAGGAAAAAAGACTTAAGCTGAAAAGGGGGTTATCGAGGAGGATTTGGGATGAGAACCGATGGCACCGCCGAATACGATTGTCAGACAAGGATGGTGTAAGCTTTGCCATGCAAAAGTCTGGAAGCTAAAAATCACCATGGATGAGTTTATTCCTCGTCGGAGCAACTCACCTTAGGTGGGACGGGATCGTATCCCCCTGGATGAAAGGGATGACAGCGCAAGATTCGCTGAATCGCTAGCCAGCTACCGCGCCAAGTCCCAAACCGTTCGATGGCTTGAATTGCATAGCTCGAACAAGTCGGCTGAAAGCGGCAAACGGGTGGAAACAGGGGAGAAATAACACGGCGGTAGCCCTGGATTAGCCAAATTAGCAAGATCTTCATTTTGGGCACCAAATCTCGATAGAGTGATAAAGAGGTTGTAATTTCTGTTTCAAGAAGTCCTTGTTTCAATTTATACCCTGGTCAGAATCCACTCCAGAATTATGGCTCCAAATTAGCATTGTTGGACTCGGTTTAGGAGCCATTGTGTTATTTGCAGAGACCCTACATCGCCGTACTGGCACGAGTTCAGAACTGGCGCGTAAGGTCGTCCATATCGGCACCGGTAATGTGATTTTGGTGGCTTGGTGGTTGCAAATCCCGGCTTGGGTGGGCATCTGGGCTTCAATCATCGCCAGTCTCATTGCGCTTTTGTCTTATTACATTCCGATCCTGCCCGGTATTAACAGCGTCGGACGCAAAAGCTTGGGTACGTTCTTTTATGCGATTAGTATCGGCGTTCTGGTTGCCTGGTTTTGGCCACTCCAGCAATTCCACTATGCCGCGATTGGTATTTTGGTTATGACTTGGGGCGATGGACTCGCTGGACTCATCGGTCAGAAGTATGGTCAACATCCCTATGAAGTCTGGGGCATGACAAAAAGCTGGGAAGGCTCTTTGACAATGGCTCTCACTAGCTATGCGGTGAGTTGCTTGATTCTGTTGAGTGTCCAGGGAAACGTTTGGCAAACTTGGTTGGTACCCGTGGCGATCGCGATCATTGCCACGGCTTTAGAAGCCTTCTCTAAGTTGGGTATTGATAATCTCACTGTTCCGTTGGGCAGTGCCGCGCTGGGTTATTACTTGAGCCAACTTCTTCCCTTAGGGAGTTAATGCTTAGAATATTTTTGGCTCTTGATGTTCAGCCAAAGTACTTAATTTTTGTTTGGGTTTTCAGCCATTTTGCTGAAGTTGGATGGTAGAACCCGCCACTATACTCGGATTTATAGAGTTAGAGTCCGATTCTCTCTCCCACGCCACCTAATTTGGAGAGATTGAACGGCTCACAGCACTAGCAACGCTGATCACTTTAAATCCGAAACCGACGATTACCCCCTTAATAAATATTAGGATAAATCTTTCTTTTAAATTATGTACTATCTTTAAGATAGGTGAAGATATATTACCAAAATTGACTGATAACCGCAGCAACATATCCCGAACGATAGACGCCTGATGACTTTCTTCAATCCCACAGAACCCATTCTCCGGAACAAGCAAGAATCACTCGATTATCAAGACCGTCAAGGACTGTTACGCATTCATATCGAAATTGGACAGAAGACTCTAATTTCCGCTTTTTACACTCGAATTGACCAAGTCTTTATCCTTTGGGGTCTGATTTCAGGTGTTATTTTTATTACGGCTCAATTTCTTCCCCTGAGCTGGGTTATTCAATCTGTCATTTGGACCGTACTCACCCTCATGGGTACGAGTTTAATGGTGTTCTTGACTCACTTTTGGGTCAAAGTCGAGCGTTTACAGTGGGTACTGTATTGTTGGGTTAGTTTAATGTTGGCAGGTCTTGTTGTCACAGACTTGAGCATCTTCTTGGGTTGGGGAGAAGTCTTAATGCGTCTGTGTCCGTTGTGGTTAGGGTTAAGCGCTGTTGGTTATTTTTGTACTGGAGTGGGGATGCGATCGCGTGCCTTTATCCTCGCTGGACTGGCTCATCTTTGCGGAATTGCGGTCTTACCCTATACGGGTAGTTTACAGTTTCTCTCCACCGGCATCATGATGGCCATCAGTTTGTTGATGTTTGCCGAAGTCCAGTGGGATATGCGACCCCCAATCGAGTACAACTTATTAACGCTAGAGCAACAACAGTTCAATCAGAAACAGTATCAACTTCGACAGTTGTCTTTGTGATTTTCCAGGCAGCTCACATTGATCCCGTCTAGCGATCTGCCCTGATCAAAAGGGTTCAAATAGAGTCCATCTGTCCTGCGGCAGACTCAAATGTTACGGTATCGTTGCATTTGTGCCTCTCTCTCAGGAAAAACTTTATATCTTTTAAAAAAAGAACATTCTACTTTGTGCCATTATTTACAGTAGTGAAATTGAGTTTGTCCCCCTAGACTGACAGCCAATGATTAGCTCTTCTGCCTGTAGAGCGATTGAGCAAATTGGTTTTTTTGTGAGTCTAGTAGGCGAATAGAAATCGTACCGGTTGGGAGTTATACCGCAGTGACCCATAGCTGTATATCGGAGGAGAGCGACGTCAGATATACAGACGGTGCAAATAAAACGGCTGACTAGAAACGGTGTGAAGTTTTTGTCGCTTCCTTCACCTTATTACTACCAAAGGGGGACTAAACTCCCCACCAGAGCGGTCTGAGGTAGTAGACGTTTAGGGGTCTAGCTGAAAAAACCTGATAGCAAGCCTAACTTTTGATTTGTGGAACAGACCTTTTTAATGAACCGCAGAGGACACACCAAGACGCAGACGCAAGAATAGAGGCACTTATCAATCATTTAGGCTTGCTATATGAATATAAAATTAAACCTCTGACTCTCAGGGGAGTTAGGGGTTTATATTTTATTTCAAGGGGAGATTTTGTCGTGTCAACCAATTGAGGATGATCCGATTAAACTTGGTCATGAATTGATTAATTTTTGATTCCTGACTCAAGCTTTAAGCGGGGCTTTTGAGAGATCCAGAAAGTTCTAGAGTAAATGTACCAAATTTATTTTCCATTACCCCTAACTCATTGGGAGAAAAACACAGAGAGTGAGCCAGACTTTTTAGCTCATGAGTTTGAAGTTATAGATTCCTAAAAAGACGATGGAGATTTTGCCATTCTCTCCACCGTCTTTTTGAGTGTTGACTGATCAAATGTGTCAAAAATAGCTGTTTTTAATCATTACCAATCGGCTCTCTTATGTGCATCAAAGGGTTCACCACTAAAGGGTTGTACCCCAATGATTGGATAAGCGTCGTCACTAGGACTAAAAATCCTGACGACCGCTTCAGAGATATATTGGGTGATACTGTTAAACAGTTTGTAAATACCCATAAAACGACTCTCCTGATAATTTGAAGGATGAGCTGGAATTGAGATGAAGTGAATTCTATCTCTGGCCTGATTAAATTATGGGGAATTTTCGATGATTTTAGGTAAAATGCAATATTTGTTTGATTAGGTTTGCAATACTTTTCTTAGAAGGAAGTAAAAATCTAATTATTTCGCTCATTGTACAAACTTCTAAATCTTTTTGAAATTTATTTTATCTTCCGCAAAAATTATTTGCATTCAATGAGGCTCTTCTCCTTGGGCAAAAAGTAATATCATGTCCGGTTAAACACCCCTAGTTAGGAATGACGCGGGGACACGGGGAGACGATGACGCACAGAGAGTTTTATTACTCCCTTCCCACCAGAAGATTACTTATTCTCCACTCCCCCAGCTTCCGCAGCTTCCCCAGCTCCCTCAGCATAGGTATTCTTAGATCGGGAAGGGAGTAAGGGTAATGAGGCGGACCTCTTAATCATGCATAAACCACATATTTCTTCATATATAACGAGCGCTGAATCATGGGTTCTTCAGGGGTAGGGATGCTGGAGATTCGTTGAAGGCGTCCCCAAGGAGAGTTCAGAGACTGAGGGATCAGGTTTGAGTCGTTTCCCAAACGGATGAAAGCAACGATAGAGCCAGGATGGGAGCTGTGACAGCTCTAAAGATACGGCGTCCCAGGGAAACGGGTTGGAATCCAACACCTGTGGCTTGTTCTACTTCTGCCGGTGTCCATCCTCCTTCCGGGCCGATGGCAATGACAACAGAGGAGAGTGAAGAGGCTAATTTTTGCTCCAGCAAGCAACTCAAAAGATGGGGCGCATCACCCCGTGCTACACAAATATAACGGGAAGCGTTTGAGGTTTCAGGTAATTGCAGACTGGAGGTAAAGTCGATGGGATCGAGAAGCGTGGGCACAAATTGACGTTCGGATTGCTCGGCAGCCTCTTGAGTCAGGCGTCGCCAGCGTTCGAGTTTTTGGGGGCTAGGGTTGAGCAGGGTGCGATCGCTCTTTAATGGAATGATGCAACCAACGCCCAACTCCGTTGCCTGATACACTACATCATCAAATCCATTTCCTTTGGGCAGTGCTGCCATCAACGTCACCGTTCCCGGCAACTCGGTTTGCACACACAGGGATTCGAGAATTTTAGCTTGGGTCAAACTAGGCGCTAACTCGCTCACCCACCAGCTCCCCTGTCCATCCATAGCAATAAAGCGATCGCCTCCTTTCAATCGTAGAACTCGACTGAGGTAATGCTGTTGCGAAGGGGCGAGGAAAATCTCTGCCTCTCTATGCTGTTGAGGGGCAATGACTAATCGTTGCAGTTGAGTCAATCGATTCTCCACAGATTTGCGAATCGATAAAGCTTACTAACTAATATATTAAGTTTGAATCACACCATCAGGAATAATGGCTCCACGCAGGTTGGCACGACTAAAGTTAACGTCATGAATATGGGTTTGCGTGAAGTTGACATTTGTCAGGTTAGCTTCTGTTAAATTGGCTCCAGTCAGGGTAGCCTCCTGAAGATTGCTATAACTCAGATTAGCGGCTGTTAAGTTGGCTCCCCTCAAATCTGCACCACTAAAATCGGCATAACTAAGATTGACCTTTTTGAGTTGTGCCCCCATCAGATTCACGCCCCTAAAATCTCTTTGTCCCACTGCATATCGGCTTAAAAGTTCGCTGGTCTTCATCGCTTTTTTAGTTTTCATTTAAGGGTTGCTAGTTCTGTTGTGGCGCTGGTTTCTAGATGGGCATTTCTTGATGACAGGAGCTACATCGCCAATACAGTCCTCCAAAACGCATATGCCGCAGCAAGGTGTCGGAACAGCAAGGGCAAGTATGTTTCCCCATGATTGAGTAATCAAGAGTTATGACTGTATTTTGCCGACTGTGGCGAGTTGCCAGGTGAGTCAGCAATTGGTGCGGCGTCGTTAACTTAGCCAGCATTTTTGAACCAGGATGAATAATGATTTCAGTATAACAGTCTTGCTTGACTGTAAAAATTATTTTTTGATATAATCTCTACCTTTATTTACATGCTACCCTTAAGAGACACTACAACAGTCGAGTAGCTAGGAGCGAGAAATCTACTCTTCCTATCTGACGGGCTTTGGGCGATTCAAGACAGTAGCAAACTAGGGCACCTCTAGGGAAATAAACGGCTTGCTTGGTGGAGTCGTGCGAATAAACGGTGTTTCAGGCTGAATACGACTGACGGAGCCAATTCCTTGACCATGAGGGTGAGTACGAATGAACATTCAAGCATTAGAGATTAAGGTTGGAGATCGCATCGTTGCCTACTGTAAGGGGAAGATGCAAGCCTGTACCGTGCAACGGTTACTCGATTCAACGCCACATAACATCACACTAAAAGTCTCCACCTCTGTGCCTTATCGGGAATCATCCGCTTGCGTGGTTCAGTTTCACCGAGAGGCTTTCGTTCAACTGGCTGGTTTAAAATCCTCCTCCCAGAAAAAACAGCAACTAATCCCTCCCCAAGGACATCCCCATGTTTGAGCGCTTTACAGATACAGCGATTAAGGTGATTCGGCTAGCCCAAGAAGAAGCACGTCGTCTAGGTCACAATTTTGTAGGTACAGAGCAGATTTTGCTAGGTCTGATGGGAGAAGCAGAGGGTATCGCGGCAACCGTCTTGCACTCATTGGGCATCACGATTCAAGAAGTTAGAGAAGAAATTGAAAAAATTATTGGTCGGGGTTCTGGCTTTGTTGCGGCTGACATTCCCTTTACTCCCAGGAGCAAGCGTGTACTGGAACTCTCTTTAGAAGAATCTCGCGCACTAGGGCAAGATTATATTGGCACCGAACACTTACTTTTGGGTTTAATCCGAGATGGAGAAGGTGTAGCGGCAAGAGTACTCTTAAACCTAGGAGTTGATGCCAAAGAAGTTCGGACGAAAGTCATCGAGATGCTTTCCGAAGCCAAACCGGCCCTAAATGAGCGAAGTCGCATCGCCAAAAAGACACCCACCCTCGACGAATGTGGCACCAATTTGACTCAACTCGCGGCACAGGGCAAGCTTGATCCTGTGGTAGGACGCCAGAAAGAAGTGGAACGAATGATTCAAATTCTGGTTCGTCGCACTAAGAACAATCCGATCTTAATTGGAGAGCCAGGTGTTGGAAAAACGGCATTAGCCGAGGGACTCGCTCAGCGCATTGTCAACAACGATGTTCCTCTCAGCCTTCAAGGGAAGCAGGTTCTCACCCTTGATACAGGTTCCCTACTCGCCGGCACCAAGTACCGAGGTGAGTTTGAGGAGCGCCTTAAGAAAATCATTGAGGAAATTCGGTCGTGCCAAAATATCATCTTGATGGTGGATGAGGTTCATACTTTAGTTGGGGCTGGAGCCGTATCCGGTTCCCTCGATGCGGCGAATATCCTCAAGCCTGCCCTAGCACGGGGGGAACTCCAGTGTATTGGTGCAACCACTTTGGACGAATACCGGAAGTACATTGAGCGAGATGCCGCCTTAGAACGTCGTTTCCAATCGGTGATGGTGGATGAACCCAGTGTGGAAGAAACCATTGAGATTTTATATGGTTTGCGCGATCGCTACGAACAGCACCACCAGCTTAAAATCTCAGACTTGGCTCTCGAAGCAGCCGCTAAACTCTCCGACCGATATATTTCAGACC
>DATNQL010000372.1:0-6548 GCA_036704025.1 Stenomitos sp. | reverse complement strand
ATGAGTTCCTTTAGTTCTTTTTCATTACCTAAAGGGCTATCAATGATTGTGTGATCAATCGGCTGATATCGCGCCCACCATTCGGGGGAAGGGTTGCTCTTCTGAGGCGGTGAAACCTGGATATAGGTGTAACCCTGCTTTTGCAGTTCAGGAAGTTGAGTTCTGATATCCCGGAAACGCATATTAAATGCTTGATAAATTACACCAGCTTTTGCGGTTGTACTCCGGTGGAGATTCCCTGAATCCGTAACAGGGGGTGAAGGTTTGGCGTTAGCTTCGATCGATGGGGTGCGACAGGCAGAGGTAATGGCAGTGAACAGGACAAGTGCAGTACACAAGCCAAGGAAGGATGGAAATGAGCGTTGCATGTACAAGCCAAAAGTGATTCAGGCGAGTGGCTAAAGCCAATCGGGTGCATTAGGGAAGTTTCTATTTTCGCCTAAGAATCACTGAATATAGCAGATGTAGGTGGATAGCTGGTTCGAGTGTTGGTTGTGTTCGAGAGAGTATCTGCCGCCGATGAGTGTTGCCATTAGATCGCTTTTAACCTGTCCCTATTCTGTAGCTGTGTTACCATCCTGGTTGCAAAGGTTAGCCATGCAGAAAACTCCATGAGACTATGTTCTAGAACCATTAGCGATTTAGCACAAATGATTTGTGGTGGTAGCGGAAGTAGTGGAGGATTTCACTGGAAGAACTTCCCATATCGTTCAAGCTCGCAGCTTACGCAATTTTTTCATTCTTGCGATCTACCCTACGGACATGATGGTAGTACAAGAAAGGACTGGGTGGAGAATGTACTCGAAGTTCTCAATCAAGGGGTGGTAATGGTTCAGCAGTTGCCACCTGATTCAATTATTAGAATCGTTCAAGAGCTGATGGATGCAGTTGACTATCAACGAGAGGGACTTGACCGGAATGCCGCACTTGAAGACTTGAATCATGTTTTAGGTAGGGATGGTATTGAGGCATATTTTGATGCTGCGGGACGTTGCCATATTAGAAATGCTCAAACGAGCGCTACTTCAGCTACTTCTAACATCCAAGCACGTCCACTCTCCTCTGCGGAACTTAGCCGTCGGAAAGAAATTGTCACCTTTCTGGATACAGCCTCTGAAGACGAGTTTATTGAAGACCTCCTAGTTCCACTTTTTCGTCAGTTAGGCTTTCTGCGCGTAACAGCGACTGGTCATCATGACAAAGCTCTTGAGTATGGCAAGGATCTGTGGATGAAGTACCAACTTCCTACAGGGCATTTTATCTACTTCGGTGCACAGGTAAAAAAAGACAAAATTGATGCAGCAGGGCGAAATTTAAACAGCAATATTAGTGGTATCTTAGCTCAAGTACGTATGGCTCTGGATCATCCTATTTTTGATCCAGAAACCAATCGAAAGCATCTATTGGATCACATTTTTATCATTTCTGCTAGTATCATCACCAAGCAAGCTAAAAGCTTATTAATTGAACATTTAGATTCTACTGCTCGTCGGCATATTATATTCATGGATAGGGAAGAGTTGTTAGATTTGGGGGCAATTACCGACGTGCAATTGCTAAAAGATGATGAGCAGCACGATTTTTCACTAGATGAAGATGACTTCCCATTTTAGACAACCAGTGAACACATCAAGCCTATCTCAAATGTCACTGAAATAAGCCTCTAACAATAGCTCAAAGTATTGAAAGTTGGCTGTTAAAAGCAAACTGTTGAATTAACTTGCGTTTGGCTTTGCCGTCTCGAAGAGACTCCCCTCACCCGTGCCGAAACCAGTAAATTGGCGCACGTAAGGTTCATGGAATGCCAAAATGATGTCCTGCTTAGGCACCCCCATTTCGACTAGCCGATTGGCAATTCCTTCTTCCGTGCCATCATGCTGAATCCAGATTTTTCCGCCTTTGATATCAAGGTGCAGAATACAGCCAAAATCGCGTTTATCTCCACGCCACCCCACATAAAGCAGTTGGTAATGATCGTGTTCAGAATCAAAAATAGTTTGTACCTCATACTCTGGCGAGTTTCGTTGCCTTGAAGAGCGTTGAGCTCGTTCTAAAAGGAGATGTCGAATATATTGCCGATATTGCTCTACAGCCATCGGGTAATAACCTCCTGTTGCACGTCATAAGTAATCAGTCGCAGTTGATATCGCTTAACCGCCGCCGCAATGAACCGCCGTTGAAAGAAACTTTCATAAATTGGGACGCGCACCGCCAGGTAAAGTTGACGATCGGGTTCAATTTTTTCCAGTGCATCTCGGTAGTTGAGAAATTGTCCCAATGCAGTATGAAATTCTGAAACATTGGACGGACTAATAAAACTTTTAACCTCCACAGCAATTTTCCGATCCTCTCGCTCGGCAGCCAAGAGTTGTTCTGCTGCTAAATCAATCTCAAAATCTACATCATCCACATTAATTTCATAAGGGTCAGCCGTAATTTTCCAACATTCCTTCTCTAAGGCAATTCTAACGACATCATGAAATCGCTCTTTCACCATAGGAGTTCAACTTATCGCTATACTCCCCTTCCAAATTCTGCTACTCTCCATAAATCGTCACAACAATATCTCGTTGACGTGGCTTAATATCACATTCCAGGTGGAAGATTTGTTGCCAAGTGCCTAACTCTAGCTTGCCATTCTTCACAGGTACAGTTAGCGAAGGCCCCAACCAAGTCGCTTGCAGATGAGAATGTCCATTACCATCGTGCCACATCTGCTCATGCCCGTATTCTCGACTCGGTGGAATCAGTTTATTTAAGATTTTTGGTAAGTCCCGTTGCAGTCCTGGCTCAAATTCAATCGTACCAATAGATGCCGTACTGCCAATGTTGAAGACGTGAGCCATTCCTGTTTTAATGCCTGATTTCTTGACAATATCATTGACCCTATCAGTAATATCATGCATGTCCCCATGACGATTGGTGGAAAGGTGAATTGTCTCCTGATGAACCATGATCGGAGTTGGGTAAGGTTGACCTTAAGTGTTGTGCTACCTGTAGTTTAAGCAGTGAGATGAGGAAATCGACCAAGATATCAATGACTGTTCACTCCTACCCATCTCTCGATCTCTTCATCTTCTTCTTTCTCAACCTTCAAATTCACTATCAATCTCTATATCGAGAGTGTCTTCATCAATCCGTACATACAAAATATTGGGGCGGCAGCAAACCTGACAATCCTCAACATAGGACTGCTGTCCACCTGCACTCAGATCAATAAAAGTTAAATTCGGTTCGCCACAGTAGGCGCAAATATATTCTGCTGTATTTTGCATTCGTTGCGATCGCTCTTAAGTGCCCCGGCTATTTTATCAACTCTTTACAAAGGCCATGACGGTGTCTAGAAGCCTGCTGAGTTGCCGAGTTCCCTCAGCGCCTGGGTGAATATACGCAAAAGCAGCTCAGAACCAGAGGGGTTAAAGTTCACCTACAAGCCAAAGTTAGCAAAGTTACTCCCAAGGCGGTACATCTCCAAGATGGTACGGCTATTTTAGCGGAGACGATGATCTGGATAGCTGGCGTAGAGGCGTCGCTGGAGCAGGTGTCCTTAGTTTGGATGCACGAACTGATTTTTTCAACTCGAATCGGCAATCCTCTCAACTGTAAAAGAGAAAGCGATCGCACAAAAGAGGCAATGTGCGATCACCAGTATCCCGTTAGAGTTATTAGGTCTTGTCAACCTAGTGAGAGCAAAATCAATGAACCATCGATAGAGTTGGCTCAATCACCCCAAGCCAAACCTATTTTTTAATCTAGATATGTTCTGCTTTTCAAAAATTCAGACGTTAAGCCGATGCTCGATGAAGCCTTCTCTTCAACTGAATTAAATGTCTTTTGGCTGCAACATTCTGGCGCGAATAAATCGATCAATGCACAATTTGCCGTAATATAAAGCCTCATCTAGAGTGTAAAAACAGAACGGCTCACTATATAACTTCCCGTCCGGGTCAGTGAAGTCAACGGCAATATAATGCCCTTCTTGTCTGGTGAATAGATTCCATTGTCTGTACATCATCGTCCTAACCTCCACTAATCTGTAACGATTTACGAAGTGGGTTAGACAACAGCGATCTTACGCCACTTGTATTACAGTGACCTTCGCTGAGGAGACCTCAAGAACTACGGCTTAAACAAGCTGGTGTTGATGGTACTCCTTCCATTGCCTACGGAGTTAGCTGACGGGCTAAGACTGGAAGGTGTCTCTCTTATCGAGTAAGATTCGCCCCAATACCAATATTGGGTTCCTCCGCTCTGAATCTGGTATTTGACTACTGAAAAGGATTATATTGACCAGACTGGATTAGGCTACCCACATTAAAGAGTATCTTTTATAATACACTTGTATTGCATTTTTTTCAAGTCTTTCAGCTCTTGATTATTAAGTTTTTAATCATTAGTCATTCGTTAGGGATCAAGCTATCTCATCAATAACTTAAACCCAAAATTCACGGTTAAGAGCGCAGGAGAAAGCTCAGCTTCATGACTTTTTTAGTCAAAATCTGTAGGATAGATTTTGATCATCCTACAGGATAAGTTTGCTCAATTTTATCCGTCTTCGCTGAGTCTTTAAGCGAGTTAAAGTGGCTAAAAGAAACAACATTTAACGCAGTACCAAGAATCCGTATCATCCTTGCAATAGTAGCATCCGTTCCACCAAACACACGCGTTGTAGGACGCAACAACACGTTCGGAATGGAGTAAGCTGGCTACTTCATCTCTCCGATCTGATGAAGCTTTGCGTGCTTCCTGCTCTAGGGTATTTTTGAGCTTTTCAGAAACACGTTCTAATTGATTCGGATGTGCGACCATCAAAACCTCTTGTGCAATAAATTTTCTTGACGACTTGACGAAATGCTTTTCAGACAGACCCTTTCATTAAAAAAGAGCCGAGAACTACCAATATAAAATTCTTATGCCTACTATAGCAAAATTCACTAGATATTTTCTCTAACCGTAATGTTTCTTTGGTCAATTAAACGTTTCTTTGGATTTGCTAACCAGCTAATCCCACACCTGACCATCACTCAGTCCTGTTCATGGTGGGTCAATGTCCACTGAATCTATGTTCTGAGAAAAGTGAGATTTTTGGGACTGAGACTGCATAAGTCGGATGCGATCAGAGACATAACGAGTCAGATAGCGCTCGTCAGGAGAATGAAATTCTCATGTACTCATATCCTCAGAAACGTCAGATGGAGCTGCAACTGAGAGTTGGGGACGGGCAGGGAAAAATCTTTTTCAGACGATTTCTTGTCGGTTTCACGGCTGCTTTCGCTTGTTTTACCGCCATCGCTTGTCAGCAACAGCTCAATCCTAGTCATCTCAACACAACTTCAGCTTCTCGCACCAAAAATATTTTCGGTTTGTTTATTGCAAAAACTGATGTTAATACTGTGGTGGAGGGGAATAATGCCTTCGCTCTAGACCTCTATAGCCAGCTACGCAAGGAAAAAGGAAACCTATTTTTCTCCCCTTACAGCCTCTCAACAGCCTTAGCCATGACTTACGCGGGTGCAAAGGGAGAAACAGCAACCGAGATGGCGAAAGTGTTGCACTTTAACCTAGAACCTGAGCGCCTGCATCCAGGCTTTGCCACCCTTATCGGCGACATGAACCCTGGCAATCACGACCAATATCAGCTCATCCAGGCTAACCGACTTTGGGGGCAAAAGGGGTATGGCTTCCTGAATACGTTCTTGAAAGTAACCAAGGATAACTACGGCGCTGGGTTGGAACAGGTGGATTTTAATGCCAGGGAAAAGACAACCCGCACCATCAATGACTGGGTGGCGAAACAAACACAGAACAAGATTCAAGATATTCTTGCTCCAGGTTCTATCGACTCTAACACCAGACTTGTACTGACAAATGCCATTTATTTTAAGGGTACTTGGCGCAGTCAATTCCAAGGGCAACACACTTCTGACAGACCCTTCAACGTTACTGCAACTCAACAGGTCAACTTCCCGATGATGGGTCAGATCTCATCTTTTCAAGCTGGCTACACAGAGGTGGAGGGGCTACAAGTGCTGGAGATGCCCTATGTTGGCGACAGGATATCTATGATAATCTTGCTGCCAGAGAAAATTGATGGACTGACTGAGTTAGAGCAACAACTGACACCAAAAAATCTACAAAAGTGGTTGAGGTTGCTCTCCCATCCTAAAGTCGCAATCGTGCTACCCAAATTCAAGATAGAGTCATCTTTGCTACTAAAGCCTTTGCTCTCAGAAATGGGAATGCCACTCGCTTTCAGTTCTCAAGCTGATTTCTCGACCATGAACAAGAAGGAAAAACTATTCATCTCAGAAGTAATCCAGAAGACGGTTGTGGCAGTGGATGAGGAAGGTACCGAAGCGACAGCAGCTACGGCTGTTCCAATCAGAACTCTGGGGAGCGACAGAAGCCAGAAAAAGATAAAGCTGTTTTTAGCTAACCACCCGTTTATCTTCCTAATTCGAGATAGACAGTCTGACAGCATCCTGTTTCTGGGTCGTGTAGTGAACCCCCTGAAGTAAAGGCCAACCCACATCGCTGTCGAACTCATT
>DATNQL010000371.1:0-4347 GCA_036704025.1 Stenomitos sp. | reverse complement strand
AAAGCGCGATGTGTCGCAAGACCGCAATACAGCCGATTCCTTAGCTAATGAATGCGAGTTTCTCGCCAAAACGTATGGATTCCTAATTCCTGCCGCTCAACAGTTGCGCTTGCTTTCCTATAGTCAGCAGCTAAGCGAAGCACTTCGGAAAAATAATTTATCGGTAATGCAGGCGCTTTCGGAAGAGGCGAGGCGGGAAGTGGCTAATCTGCCCGAGTCGGTGCAGAAAATTCGATACTCTAGGTATGCGATCTACTTGGCGACGCTAAAAGACCCAATTCAAGGCAATGCCATGAATGATAAGCTTTTGCGGATGACCAAAGCTCAAGAACGTCAAGATGGGGAAGAAGCAGAACGCATCTGGCATGAGTTGTGGCCTGATGTCCGGTATTGGCTCGATCGCGAACCTCCAACGGCGATTATTCCCACCGATTTAAGCAGGTAAACTTCTCTCGTTCACTTGCATAACCTCTAAACTCTCAGAGATACAGTGCAACAGTTGAGGGGCGTTAAGAGGGTAGGTGCAGTTATGGGGCGATCGAGTAAAGGAGACTCAATGGGGAGGAAATTGCTCTTGGTGTTGCATCGTGAATTGTGGAGATGAAGCAACGGCTATGAAAACCAAGCTGACTTGTCCAGTATGCGATCGCCCAGAGATTTCAGGCGACATTTGCCCCAACTGTGAAACGAACCTTTCCCTGATTCGGATGTTGACAGAACTCCCTGTAGCAGAGCCAACCACTGCAACGGCAAAACCCCAACGACAAGAAATTTCAGCCTGGTTGCTCGCTGGCGCAGCCATTTGCCTATTGGTTGTCGGCATTGCTTTAGGGGGAGTTAGTTATGCCTTCTTTTTCCAGCCGCCACCTGTCGGCACAGCTTCCCAAGCTTTCGCCAGAATAGCTGGAGGACTGTTGCAGAAAACGTCTTGTGGTGGTTTCTACTACACGGTACGGCGTGGGGATTCGTTATCGCTGATTGCCTTACGTTTTTACGAAAATGTAACTGAAGGTCGATTCAAGATCGAGCAAACCAATCCTGGACTCAAGCATCGGGAAGGGTCTTTACAGGTAGGCGAGGTGGTATTTATACCCAATCGTCCGGAGAGCTGCCCATGAGGATTATTGGTAAAGGGTTTAACGCTTTATTGAACGTTGTGCGGCACGTTGTTGACTTGTTTCGTCAAGCCATCCTTTCGCAGCAGGAAGCCAAAAGAGCCGAACAACTCTCTAACAACGGAAAATTTCTAGAAGCGGTCAGTCTTGCCAATAAAATTTTTGAAAGGTGGTCGTTACCATCCCCCTCTTTCTTAGAACGTCAGTTGAGCAAGTGGGTGATGAGCGATCGCATAAAACGGCTAACAGAGCAGTTAAATACTTGGCAAACCGACGCACTGATAGAATACAACGCCGCCCTGCGGCAAGCACATCAAATCGCCGTTCAAGGACGCTTTCAAGACGCGATTACTCAGTTTGAACCCGTACATCATCAATTTCCGCAAGCGGGTGGAGTCTATCTGCTCAGAGAATTGCGCCGCATCGTTGACGGCAAACAACACTTTCACCAGGGACTTCTGGCAGAGAAAGCCGGTGACTTCGAGGGGGCTACCGAGCATTACCAAAACGCAATAATGTATGTACCTCAGTTGAGAACACACTGTTGTATCCGACTGGGAATCCTAGCCGTTAAGACGAACAACTGGACTCAGGCACTGTCCCACCTTGAAGGCATTAGTGAAGAGCAAGCTGCCTACATTCGTGGGTTTGCTTACATCCAGCAGGAGAATTGGCAGCAAGCGCAACAGGAGTGGCAGTCTCTGTCTCATCCCGGAATTCAACACCAATGCAAAGTGCTCAATACCCTGGTTCAAATTCAGGAAAAGCGCTCGCGCTTGTTGGCGATGCGAGAAATCGAGCAATACATTGATACTGGAAACCTCGAAGCGGCATCATCAGCTAGCAGGAACTTTATCCAGAAATTTGGTCACGACCCACTAGTACAGGCAAATCTCAACGAGCATATCATGCCCTGTCTTGAGGCAGCAGCTTGGGAGGAACGGGATTGGTCGAGGATTGCCAAAGCAGCAGAGCAACGTTGGATTAACCAGCAGGATGTTACGTCTTTGCACAATTGGGTAGTAGCATCCTACTACCAAGCTCAAACCGACCCTAATCAGCTTGCCGATCTAATTATTGCCTGGTCAACTGACCTCGCCAACCTGCACCAAAATCCTTCACTCGTGAATCTGCCTTGGCGGGAAAACACCCCAGTTGACTGGGGAGAGGTGGCTTCAGATCTCAAGCAAAAAATTGAGGAGAAAATTAATACCCTCGCGGATGAAAACAAGAAAAAGCAACTTCACTTCCTCTTGCGGCTAGACACTTACGCTCTCGAACTGATGGGCAATCCGCCTACTCGTGGAATGAGGGTGAACGATATGTTCTTAACCCCAGGCTGTTACCAACGTCACCGGACTCAGCTCAACGCCGTCTCGTTTCTTGAAGACCCTGATGCAAATGCCAATGATACCAATCGGCTCCTAGAAACACTTTATACGGTTTGGGGATCGGTTGTTGTTGCTTGTCAAGAGGGTGACTTGGTTCGAGCTTTGCAAATCAAGCGCGGACTGAAAGTCTCTTCTGATACCGAGCAATTCGCCTATGAATTCGTGTCTTGCCATGAGGGGTGCTACCGCCTTGAGAGCAACGGTTGGCGAGAAGCAATCATCCCTTTAAGACAGGCGCGATCGCTGATTAAAGCCAATGCACAGTGGTACGAGAGGATAGATAGGCTGTGCGAAACTCGATGCCAAGCGATCGAAACGATTGATGAGTATCAAGATTTTATTCAGTTCTGGGATGACCTATTGGATAGTCCCACCGCCCAACGTTACCTCTTGGAAATCAAGGCAATAAAAATTCGAGCGTTGCGAACCAATGGCAACTTCCGTGAGGCGGTTTGGGAACTTCAAAAACTTCGGTATTCCCAGAAGTATCATCCCGTGTTGCTTGACCTGACTACATCATTTATCGATCTGCTTAGAGACGATCGGGGTCTGCTGTTAAGCTTTGAAGATACACACTTAATTTGTGATTGGGCTTGGGAACTCCAATCTGAGGAACCGACTTTCCCAGTTCCGGAACTTTGCTACAGACTCAGGCGTGTAACAGGAGGATAAAATGTCTGCCCCCAATCCCTACGAGGTTCTCGGTGTCTCACAGAATGCGTCAATGGCTGAGATTGCTAAGGCGTTTACCGTGGCCATGCAGCAGCGAAAGTATCCGGTAGATGTCATTGCCTCATCGCGAAAGCAATTGATGAATCATCGAGAACGCCTCATCGCTGACTATTTGCTTCCCATCCCACCAAACATTTCCTCAGTTAGGGAGTTCCAGCGTACCGATTTTTCGGCCTTGCTTGAACCCGTTCCAACCCTTGAGTTTTTGTCTGAATTTGATGAATTAGAACATGCGATCGCTGCCTCTGCTCAAGTCACTGAAATTGACAAAAGGCTGGGAGAAACTTTATCGAATTTCTTCCGTAAATAAACAAATGGCTGACTCATCACAACTATTTCACTTGAGCCAGGAGCAACGCGACAGGCTGCTCGAAGAACTCCAAATGCTTCTCAAGGAAAGATGTTCGCTCCAACAAGCGCTGCGCGAACAGCAGAAAACTGCAACGGCAGCAAACGAGCAACTGTTTCGGGAATTGTTAGGAGTATGCGATGCTCTAGAATCCTTGCTCAATTACATAACAGAACATCCCGAACCCAATCCCCAGCCTTGGGCGCGTTTGCCTTCATCGTTGAACAGTATTCAGAGAATGCTGCTTTTCATCCTTGAGCAGCGACAAGTGCATCCCATTGATTTTCAAGAAACTCAGCCGGATTTCAGCCTGTGCCAGGTAGTTGGTCGTGAAGTCCGAAATGACCTTGAAGACCAAACCATCACAAAAATTGTTCGCCGAGGATTTCATTGGGATGACAAACTCTTACGCCCGGTCGAAGTTATTACCTCCCAACAAAAGGATTGAACAGAAAATCTTGTCTTTACTGGAGGGTTAATCATTTTTTGGACTACGCTCTATCATTGACTGGTCAATTCCTCCCAATCAGATTTACGAACGCACCCCTAGCTGGAAGTTTCTTAGTCTCGATCTACCTAATCCAGAACTCCAACAAAAGCTCAAAGAGCAGGTTGTCATTAGACCTGTCTTGAAAATGTCGGTAGGATAGGAAATTAACTAACGGGACTTAGACATTTTCTCGCCCCTAAAGGGGCTGAAAACCTCTGGCAGCAAGGAAAAGAGGTCGATTAGCTAAAACTGGCTGAAACCCCTGTAAAT
>DATNQL010000370.1:0-14308 GCA_036704025.1 Stenomitos sp. | reverse complement strand
CAAGTAATAAAGCTATAAATTATACTTTGATACCGTATATAGACGGATAAAAAACGCTTTACATGTATAACTTATAACTTTAAAAATAGATTTTCCTGAGTAATTATACTGTGTGACACCCCAGGGTGCGGAATGTGGGTTCTAGCCAATGGCGGAATTGATACCAAGAAGCATCACTGATACTTTTGGCTAGCTTGTGGTTTCTCACCAGTCCGCTTACATTTAAGTCTTCCAAGACAACCTTAGCGTTTGCTAGGCATAAGTTACGCGCCAGTTTCTTAGCGTGTTCTTCCCTTTGTCGAGTTACTCTTAAATGCTTGCGTCCATAAACACCACGAGCTTTCTTCCGTCCGCTTGACCCCTTCTTTTTTTTGTAAATTTGACGCTGAGAGCGCTTGATGTTTCTCTCAGCTTTACGTAGAAACCGAGGATTTTTTTCGTGATTACCGTTGCTATCGGAATAAAAGTATTCTAGTCCAACATCAATACCGACTTCCACATTAGTATTTGGTGCATCTTGCTGATTATCAGCCTTGACGCTAAATTGCACGTAGTAGCCATCAGCTTTTCGTACAAGGCGAACTCGCTTGATTAGGTCTACGGGGAATGTGTGAATATCCCACTTTCCTAACAACTTGAGTTCACCAATACCTTTTTGATCGGTGAAATTAATACGACGCTTGGATGAATGCAATTTCCAGCCAGAAACCTTGTACTCAACCGAACGGGTATTTTTTTTGAACCGAGGGTATCCTTTCTTCCCAAGTTTCTTGTTCTTGCAATTGTCGAAAAATCGATTGATTGCACGTTCTACATTCTCAACAGATGCTTGACAAGCATGGGAGTTGAGTTCTGCAACGAATGTGTACTCTGCACGCAACTGAGTGTTGTACTGGTACAGTTCTTTTTTGCCAATACCTCGATTATCCATCCAATACCTTAACACTTTGTTTCTGACAAACTGCGAGGTACGAATAGCTTCATCAATGGCTTTTGCTTGCGTGCTTTTGACAACAGCTTTGTATTCCAGCACCAACACTCTTGAATCACCTCTTGGTTAGATAGTTGGACTAACTCTTATTTCGTGTCTACAGTTGGTGGTGCGTCTTTGGAAGTTGTTAAACAGTACATCCAGAACCAGAAGGAAGTTTGACGGCGAATAAATTCGCTACGGGCTTACCCCATAGTTAGAAACTATGGGGTAAGCCCTTTGATTCTCGGTCATAAGCTGTGACGCATTTAAGAAAGCCTATTTCCACACCCTACACCCCACACCCCTTATAACAATTTCGCTATGGCAATTTAGTTGCACATCAGCTTATCATTTCCATCTACCTTGGAATTCTGCCAAAACCTCGGCGTCCCTCAGCGTCCCCCTCTGCGCTCTGGAGCGTTAAAAAAATATGATTCCAATGCAAACGGATTCGATATCATCTGTATTACGCCGCGACCTGAGGTTTTTGAACAGATTTGACCGTTGTGGGAGCCAGCAGTTTACTGTACACAGAAGTGAGCCGATAAGCAACGCTCTCCCAACTCATGGCAATTTCCACCCGTTGCCGACCGATTTCACCTAATTGCTCTCCCCAAGCGGGATTACTCAGGATACGGTCAATCGCTTGGGCAAAAGCCACTTGATCTTGGGGTGGTACCAGTAATCCTGTAACTTCCGGCACGACCGTAAACTGCAATCCTCCCACCTTGCTCGCCACAACGGGTGTGCCACAAGCCATGGCTTCAATCGCCACCAGTCCAAAGGGTTCATAATGACTAGGAACGACACATACATTCGCTGCGGCATAGTAGCTGGGTAACTCGGCATCGGTGAGTCGTCCGGGGAAGGTGACGATCTCGTTTAAGCCGAGTTTTTGAACAATCGCTTTGATGCGATCGCACTCCATTCCATCACTGTGTCCTGGACGATAACCTCCTGCAATAATTAACCGTAGATCCGCCTTGCCGTGCCACCTGGATTGAGCCATGGCTCGGACTAAGGTTTCAATTCCCTTGCGTCGGTCAAATCGACCCACATACAGCGCCACCTTCGCTTCCACGGGAATCCCCAATTGTTGCCGTGCCTCTTTTCGTGCGATCGAACCCATCCGCTGAATATCCGTACCACAGGGAACAATTTCAATCATTCCTTTCCCAGACAGCAGAGTTCGCATATGTTCTTCTTCTTGAGGACTCGTCGCCACAATTTGGTCGGCTGTTTCTAGGCAAGCTTTTTCCACCGCTAAGCGCGTCGCCGCGATCGCAGGGAGATTACTCACTGTACGATACTTCACAGCCCCTAAGGAGTGGTAAGTATGCACCTGTTTCAAGGGTTGAAGTTTTTTCAGTTCCATCCCCACCCAAGAGGATAACCAGTAATTGGTATGGACTAAGGGATACAGGTATCCTTCTTGTTCCTGGAACGCCTGAAATTGCTTAACAAACTCTGGCAGGTAGCCAAAGGCATCATCTCGATTAATAAACTGAGCCGGTCCTGCCGTTAGTCGGATGGTTCGGCAATTGGGTGCATGTTGAACAATATTCGCTTGCTCAGGATCGGTGCGGCGAGTAAACATATCCACACGCCATCCCTGTTTAGCCAGTGCTAATCCTACTTGACGCACATAAACGTTTTGTCCACCGGCCTCTTCTTGACCAATTTCTGCGGCTGGGTCGCCACTAACAGAAATCAACGCTAGATGGCCCTTGTCATTTATAAGCATGATAGATTTTTCACCCCGTGAGTAGCTACCCTGCCTTGAACCCAGGAGGTGGAATAGAATTTTCATCTTCTCAGAGTCAAGGACAGGTGCAACGAATCGGACTAGTACCAGCCAAGGACACTGACGAAAACACAAACATTAATTGGATAATGCTGAGCTTTCAGTCTCTTCTCGATGCCGACGGGGTTAGCTGACGGGCTAGGACTGAGAAATACCCCTCTTCTTTAATCTCTCTTCTCCATAATTAGGAATAGAGCCAATCAAGAAGATACGCCCCAGGAATGGTTCCCCCGTTTCAGTTTCAGCTTTATATATATATGTATGGGTGCCTTTATACCCCTAAAACTGAATTAGGCTGACTTACATGAAATACTGTTGAATTACATCAGACTTTTATTCTATTGCGCTTTTTCAGATTAATCAATCTCTCAACAGGTATTGTTTTATCACAATTTGTGACTAAATATTGCTATATTGTAGAGTAAGAATTTTTAGGAACATCCATCTGAAAAGTCAAATACAGTCATAGCTGTTGGATGAAGCAGAGAGTCAAAAGTCGGCGTCATACGGGAAAAGCGATCCCCGAAAGCGTCAATCCAAGATACGATAAGTTCTAATTTTGAAAATCCGTTTGTTGTGAATCATGCTGATGAAGCGCTACATATCTCGTTTGGTTGCCCTTGTTTTAGTTGTTGCGATTGGTCTGATGGGGTGTTCCTCAACCAGTGTTTCCGGTTTGAGTGGAGATTACCGCCAGGATACGTTGACCTTGTTGCAAAACTTGAGAACAGCCATTGAATTACCGGAGGGTACACCTGACAAAGCAGAGGCTCAATCCAATGCGCGTCAAGCTATTAATGAGTTTGCCTCTCGCTATCGACGAGATAGCTCAGTGACTAGCCTCAGCTCCTTCACCACGATGCGAACGGCATTGAATTCTTTAGCTGGTCATTACAGCTCTTACCCAAACCGTCCCTTGCCACAGAAGTTAAAGAATCGCCTAGAGCAGGAATTCAAGCAGGTTGAGAGTGCCCTAAAGCGAGGCGCTTAACCGGATTGGCCTTTGATTGAGTTGCGTTGTTGTCGTTCGCCAGAACCCTGAGGGGACACTCCAGAGGTAACTGAAAGGACAATTCCCTGAGCAGAACTCTCACGGAAACTCATCATTGGACGTTAACGCGAACACACTGAATCAATGGCATGGGTCATCACCCTTGTTTTGTATCCGTATCAGGGTTTGATCCGTCAAACCCTCCTTTTTGATTGGCGAAATTTCTGATACCATTTCTTTTTTTATCGACTGACATAGGATTAAGGATTAATGGTCATGGGTGATGCGCTGGGAGATGATGAAGTATTGAAAGTTAAACGGTTACTGAAATCTAAAGCTGGAATTCTGGACTCATCAGCCATTCTGTCACCGTGACCTGGAGAACCTTCGTCATCAGTGTTAAGTCAAATGGTATGAGCAATTGTCCGGAACAATTGGCAAAAGAGCTGAAAGCGGAAAATAGCTGAACTCTATAATGGCCGATTTGTTAGCAGTCTGCGAAGACTGAGGACGCCAACTCTCTGTTCTTTTGTGGTGTTTGTAGGAATGTCTAACAGTTTTCTCCAAAAGGCGCGACAGCGGAGGCGTCTGCATCGCTATGTGGCAACCGCACTCTTGACGAGTAGTAGCTTAGTGAGTCAGTGGGGCTTGATGCAAACCGCTTATTCACAAACAACGGCTTATTGCAAGTTGCCCAATGAAGCAATTTCTCAAAAAGAAAACTTACGGATTGGCGCTCTCAAAGGGAACTCAGATTCGGAAAAGCGCTACAAAGCTATCGTCAAGCAACACGCTGATTACTTACGGCAATGTCGCTCTCGAACATGGCCTAATAGCCTGTCTGTTTGGCTCCGCTTATACCCCTGTGATGCTCGCGCTGGAGCGATTGATGATATCCTCGATCGTCTGGTTAACCGAGGCTACAACCAGGTCAACGTTGAAGTGTTTTATGACGGTCAAGTACTCCTTCCGATGTCCGATAACCCAACCGCTTGGCCTGCCGTAGCGCGGACGCCAGGGATGGAGAAAACCGACCTATTGGCTCAGATTATCCAAAAAGGACATGAGCGGGGGATGCGGGTTTATGCCTGGATGTATACCATGAATTTTGGCTACTCCTACGCTCAGCGCCCAGAGATGCAAAAAATGCTAGCGCGCAATGGTCGGGGAGAAACGAGCTTGTCCTACGTCCCAGACGGCTCTCAAGCCTTTATTGACCCTTACAACATGCAAGCCAAGACAGACTACTACCAAGTTGTTCAGGCTGTCTTGAAACGACGCCCAGATGGAATTTTATTCGATTACATTCGGTATCCCCGTGGCTCTGGGAGTGATTCTGTCGCAGCTAGAGTTGAGGATTTATGGATTTATGGTGATGCCGCCAAACAAGCTTTGTTTGACCGCGCTACCAACAAAAAAGGACGAGATTTAATTCAGCGCTATGTGAGTAAGGGTTCAATTAATGCCAGTGATTTGGCGAGTGTCAATCAACTTTATCCGGAGGAGGAGACTCCTCTGTGGCAAGGTCGCACTCCCTCCTCGACAGACTCCCTAGCATCTCTGCAATGGCAACTATGGCAGCTTAGTGTTGCTCACGCGGCTCAAGGCATTTTAGACTTTTTAAATCTAGCCACTCTCCCCGCCAAGCGTGCTGGAATCAAGGCGGGAGCCGTCTTTTTCCCCGATGGCAATCAAGCCGTGGGTCAAGTGGGATATGATTCTCGTCTACAGCCTTGGGATCGATTTCCTAGTTCCTTAGAGTGGCATCCCATGTCTTATGGGGTCTGTGGGAATACCAAATGCATCGACAATTTGGTCAAGCGAGTTGTGAATCGGGCATCTCCTGGTACTGAGGTGATACCGGTCTTGGCAGGAGATTGGGGCCGGTCGGTTACCAATCGCCCATCCTTGGACGCTCAGATGAGGGCACTCCGCCAAGAGGTTCCGCAGATTAGCTCCGTGAGCCATTTTGCTTATTCGTGGCAAGACCCAGGCTTTGATCGCGATCGCAAATTTTGCCGATTGGATTAAGCTGATGAAATGACCTCGCTCCCTCTCTCCATCAAGAGACCGGGGCGAGGCATGTATCTGGCTTTGTTTCAAGCTTATATTTTTGAGATGACTAATAGCCAAGCTTCTGATGATGCAATCTCAGCATTCGTTGAGCTACATCAAAGGGTACATCGGCAGGCTCAAAATCTTTGAGTCCAAACATTCCACTACTAATATTGATAAGTTGCCAGTAGCCTTCTTTTCGGAGCAAGATAGCATCCCCTCTCAGGTCTTCTATCGACCAAGTTACAATGGCATAAGGCTCCTCAATGGTTACTTCTAGGAACCTAACATTTTCTGGCTGTTCACCCCACTCATGAATCATATAATCAGTCACTACTTCCTGGCTTTCTTTAATGGCTATATGCTGAGTTTCTGCCACTACGGATGCATTTTTTAGCAATACGGCTAGCAAATTCAAATGAATATTTAAGTGGTAGATCATTGCTCCGAGTTGACGGATATAATGAACTAATTTTTCATCGATATTAATTAATGTTATAAAATTTTCATTTTCTATTTCATAATTTCTCTGCTCAAGATATTCATTATATTCCTTAATCAATCTAAATATACTGTTATTTGGATTTTCTAACATATAAACTATATATTCATCCACCAAGATTTGATGGGGAGGCAATTCATGAACTATGTTTTTAAATTTACCCTCATTAATAGGAGTGATTAAGATTTTTTTAAAAGATTGGTTCTTCTTGTTGATCAGAATATTCAGTTCGCGACGAATAATTTGATCGGCTTTACGTAAGCTAAAAAATATATCATCTACTTCAAGAGCTAGAGAAGACAAGAATGTATTATCTTCTTTGTTCTCTATCTTCTTGTTGTTCTGGAGCATTGGTTTCGTTCGATTCTTCAGTTCAGGGATAAACAGTTGTTCTGTCATAAAAGTCCTTGTTGGAACACAACGATTACTGTTCATAAAGTTATTACTGATAATGTAGAGAAAATTATCTTGATGGAAATCTTTTCTCTAACTACTCAATCCTCAGAGTATCTATTGAACTGTACAAATACTCTCTTTTAACAAAACCAAAACCTTTGTGGAGAGTTATGAGGAGTGAGTTTGATAAGGGTTTGACGTTGATGTGTTTTTTGCAAACAGTGGCTTGAGATTACCTCTAGCACAGCTCGGTTTTGAGAGCGTTGTGAGCTGTATGGCGTAGGCGAAACCGTATCCAATCTGAGGCGAACAGAAGGATTTAGCAGAATAGTTTGAGGATGAATGGGACTGAGCATCAGAGCCTTGAAATAAATTTTTAGTCTCACCGCTCAAGTAAGCGAAAGCTTATTGAATAAGCTTTCCAATCGGTTAAAAGGATTTAAGCTTGGACACCGAATTTAATGCGGGGCTTAAGTCAGTGACACTCGTCTTAGGATTCTTAGTAGTAGCGCCTTCAGAGCTAACTGTCCTTGAAGAAAGAAGAATATACTTTCCGAGTGTTTACAATGCAACTGCTTCAACCACATTTCCAATAAAACTCCACAAATTCAGTACAGAATTACCCAAGTTTATAGCAAACGAGGGATGATATAAGAGCTCACCAGTCGGTGAACAATTTCACCATGAAGGATGGCAAAGCTGCATTTAATACTCCAATCCTCGAGGGACTTGAAGATTTATTAAATTGAAGCTGAAAAGTAGATAACCCTGTTGTGCTTATGGGTTGGTACACTTTGAGCTAGAAAGCTGTATTGACCAACCGACGGCTTACATTCTGTAGATCTTTAACATGTCATACGGGTGTATGACTTGTATTACCTATGTGAATATTATTGCAATTTGCTGACAACAGCAACAAATTCAAGCAAACTTTATTAAGTCTTTAACAATAGCCGAGTACAGGTTTTTAGCGGTTTGTAGCGAAATGACATTCGATTGTGATCTGGTATAAGCCTGGATTGGGGCTATTTACCGCGAAAATGTATAAAAAACAATTGTAAGACAAAATGTATGACATGTTTTTCCTCGCTTGTGACCCCTGAAGGAGCAAGCACAACGAAGTAAAACTAAAATCATAGCGACTAGGCCAGCACAACAGTAACAGCAATGCCAAAGGTCGCACTACCTGGTGAAAAGAATAGATAAAGCCTCAATTATCATAGCTGGAAAGTTGGTGATTATCGCCTCAGATGATAGCTGAATACTATTACATTTCCTTAATTCATCTGGTTGGAGTTTTAGTGAGCAGCTTACTGACCTTAGCGCCTCTCCAGACTCTACCAGAGATTCCCGCTTAAACTAGTAGAGGGTCAAAGTTGATGGCATGAGTTGAGTATTTATTCCTTTTGTCGGTGGCGCTTGCTCCCTAAATCGCTCACAACAAACCCATCACCCTCTAGCTGGCAGACTAAGTAGGCGTCATGAACGGCATACACCAGAACGTATGAAAATTCATTTCTGGGCGTCTGGAGTGTCGCCGCGTCCCCGCGTCTATTTTCCAGATAGGTAGACAAAATTAATCCTAGAGTGGGCATTGCTCATCGAAACCTCGTAATTCAGTCAGAGAGTAGATTTTGGGCGATGCCTACCCTAGAATGAGCGCTATTTTTATTGATGTCTATCTACTTTTATGTCGTGTTATATAGCATCAGTAGTTGCCGATAGTCACTGAAAAAATATTAATTTTTTTATCTTATCTTTCAAAAGCTCGTCATGAAAAAAAACGCTCGAAGCCAGGAAAAAAAAAGATTCTTATCTGTAGTTGTTGGAGGATTATTTTTTACCCTTTGTTTTTCCCACCAGGGACTCGCTGAACAAGAAATAAAAGATGGAGATTATTGGGCAAGTCTGTGTACATTACTCAAGACCGAAAAAAAATATGAAGAATCTCTAGCGGCGTGTGACCAAGCACTCTCGATTAATCCTAAAGAAGCTGTAACTTGGACTAACCGCAGCGATGTCTTACTGAAGTTAAAAAAGTATCCAGAAGCACTCGTTTCAGCCGAGCAAGCGATCCGGATCAAATCTAACTACTCTATGGCTTTGGTCGATCGCTGCCAAGCCCTCTCGGAATTGGGCAGAGCTGAAGAAGCGATCGCATCTTGTGATTTAGCGTTGCGAGGAGATGGAAATTGGGAGAAACGTTCGCCAGCCTTCGCTTGGTATAACCGAGGTTTGGCACAGGCGAAGTTGAAGCAATATGAAGATGCAATCACGTCTTATGACCATGCGATAGAGATTAATTCAACATACTCCTTAGCGTGGGCGGATCGCTGCCAAGCCTTAGCCAATTTGAGCAAGTACTCCGAAGCCCTCTCTTCCTGTGATCAAGCGGTGCGAAAAGATGGAAGTTGGGAAGATGGCTCTCCCGCCTATGCTTGGTACAACCGAGGGATGGTACTGAAAAAGCTGGGACGTTATGAAGAAGCGATCGCATCTTACGACAGAGCACTGGCACTGAATCCCAATGATGCAACCACTTGGACGAATCATGGCGCAGTGCTAGAAGTTTTAGGGAAACACGCCGAAGCCTTGGCATCTCAGGAATGGGCGATTAAAATCAACCCCAAATATTCCCTCGCCTTGGCAAACCAATGCGCCACGCTCAACCACGTCGGTGACTACGAAAAAGCCCTTGCCGCCTGTGAAAGTGCGTTTCAAGGGGATGGAAACTGGGGGGATGAAAGCCAGGGTTTCGCGTGGGATCAGCGAGGCAATGCCTTAGCCGGACAAGGAAAATATGAAGAAGCACTGGCGTCTCACGAGCGAGCGATCGCACTGAACAAAGAGTATGCTGAGGCATGGAACAACCGCAGCGTCACCCTGTGGTACATGGGACGATATGAGGATGCACTCGCCTCTAGCGATCGAGCTGTTGCAATCAAACCGGAGTACTCTCAAGCTTGGTACAACCGAGGTCGGCTCCTGAAGACCTTAAAACGGTATGCTGAAGCCGTTGAGGCTTATGACCGGGCGATCAAAAATTTTGGTAACCTAGGTGATAAGCGTGCCGCTGCCGATATTTGGGCAAACCGTAGCGTTGTCTTGTGGCATTTGCAACGATATCCCGAAGCCCTTGCCTCTTGCGATCGCGCGATTGATATTAATCCCGATTCCTTCCAAGCTTGGTACAATCGCGGTATTGTACTGATGGCTTTAGGACGTCAGGAAGAAGCGCTCACCGCTTACGAGCGAGCGATTCAGATTAATCCCAAGGATGCAAACGTCTTAGCCGCAAAAGGCTTAGCCTTAGTTCAAGTCAAGCGACTTCAAGAAGCGATCGCTACTTTTGAGCAAGTGTTGAAACTTGACCCCAATAACACCATTGCTCAAGCTTATCGAGACACTGCCGTCCAGCAGTTGCAACAGTTGGAACAAAAAAAGCCAACCAATTTACCTACGCCGCCAAGCAATTTACCCACGCCGAAATAAGCTGTCACGCTTTTAAATTGCTTGTTGAGACGGACGCGGGGACGCACAGAGGGGAGACACCCAGAGGGATTGACGGTTCGTCCTCTAACTAAACAATATGCAAATTAAATACACAACAGCTTAGAGGTTAATCTTGTGCGATCGGTTTGACGATTACCCGACCATTTTCAACAACCGTGCAGTATTTCGGCTTCGTTTGATTAGTATTAGCTGAGTTCTGCTCAGCCAAAGACTTGCAATGGTCTATATTAGTCTGCTGTTGCTGATTCAAAGTAACGGCGCAACAAGCCGTAGTAATGGGAGACATATCGAGCCTTATTAACTCTTGATCTTATTATCCTACAAAACTCTTACTTTCTCACTGCTCGCTGTTCACGGTTTGAACCGTAATTACCAGGGGCTACCAATCAGGGTAAAAGCTGACCAATAATAAGGATGTGAGAAATCTTTATCATCTACGTCTGCGAGTTCTGGCGGTAGGGGAATAGAACTCCCCTGTCCAATGCCTTGGAGTTTACCTCCCTCGACGCGTACTTGTCCTTGAATCATGGCAATTTGTGCTTGTCGCAAGGCTTCTGCTTTAATCGGTGCCGTCTTCAACTGCTGATAAAAGTCAGTAATTAGCCCCAAGGTTCCCTCATCACTGACGTACCAAAGACTGGCGATGGCTGACTTGACACCCGCCGCCACTGCTAAGCCACCAAAACCGAATTCGGCGTCTTCATTGCCCAAAGCGGTGCGACAAGCGCTTAAGACTAATAACTCAACAGGCGGTTTATTCCATCCCATCTGGCGTAATTGATCTAAGCGTAATTTGGTATCCGAGAGTTGAATAAAAGAATTTCTCGGTGCACCCAGATTAAATTCTCCGTGGGTTGCCAGGTGAATTACGCCAAACGGTGTTTGATCACGTTGTGCCTTTAAATTACTGAAGGTGAAGCCCTGATTCAGGAATGATTTTCCTGTCCACAATCCGGTCGTGGCGGATTGGTTTGCAGGTAGTAATTGCCGATTTTCTGCGCCTAAGTTTTGTTGACCTACAATTGTTGATAACTCGATAGGCACGGCTGGCAATGCATTTTGTTCAGTAAACTTCGATGCCCCCATCGCCAAAACTTCAGTGGTTTTCACATCCCCATAACGGGTATCGACCAAATTGATACTGGGAATTAAACCAATGCTATATTTTTCTACTAAAAACTGTTTCCCATCGTACAACGCTGCCATTGGGATTGACCGGAGTCCACCATCCATCGAAAATACTAGCGTATCAATCTTTTTCGCTTGAAGTTCCCCTTCCAGTGGGGCAATCAGCCATTGATAAAGTTGTTGAGCGGCGGCTTGGTAACCCTTCTTATTTCTGGGCTCTGTAATTTGAGAGCGGAATTGTTTCGCGGTTTTGAGTAGGGTATCTTTATTCGCTTCGTAGACCGTTTTGAGTAGGGGTTTATCTTTGGGAGTAACCAAGATAAGTTGTAATTGATCGGGTTGGGTAAACACATAAATCACGGCTGGTGTTTTCCCCGTATTGGTGGCAATATCGCTGAGCACAGCCTGAGTTTGTTCTACCGAACCCGACTGATTGGTTTCGCTGGTGAGATTGCCCTCAAAGTGATTTTGAAACTCTTGCATTCTCAGTTGCTCAATTAGTGCGATCGCTTTTTCGATTTGTCCACTGTCAATGGCTTGGTCAATCTCTTGACGCACAATGTCTGTTGTATTGAGTAATACGAACGCTGACTTACTAATCGTATTTATCCCTTGGGGAACGAGATTTTCGCCCTGGATATCTTTTGAGACTCGATTGGTATCTGGTTTGGGTGAGGGTGAGGGTGAGGGTGATGGCGGTGGAGATGGTGGGTTCTGAGTAATGAGTTGAATGTTGCCTTGGGTGTATGCACCAGCAAACGATTGCAAGGGCAAAATCGAATTGGCTGAACCCGTTGTGATTGCACCCGCCGTGCCGTTGATTGTTGCATCACCCACAATAAAGGGAATGCCTCTGGCTCCCCCGTCGTGGCGGATGATGATGTTCCCACCTCCAGTACCTCCGGCGGTGGAAATGCTGGCGTTTATCCTGTTGCGATCGCTAAAATTCCCCACAGCCCGGAAAAACTGATTGGTGGTAATGTCAACCGTTCCCCCCTTGCCAGATGTACCACCTTGTGCATTAATCGAATCAACTTGGATATCTCCAATCGGATCGAGCAAGACATTGCCGCCATCTCCAGTTGTTGCACTGGAGTTAATCTGCCCTGTCGTAATTTGCTGCTGAGCAATAACGCTGATATTTCCACCGCGTGTGTTGCCTGAAGCATCGAGGTTACCGCTACTAATGGCTCCCGTTTGGCTGTTGAGAGTAATATCGCCACCCGCAGCCGTATCCGAATGAGAGGTGATGTTATTGGTGGTGATGTTGCCTAGTGCAGACAGTGAGATGACTCCTCCATTACCTGTAGTGGAACTAGAGTCTAGAATTCCTGCACTGGTGTCAATCGTGCCATTTGTGCTGGTGAGTGCGATGCCAGCATTAGCCGTGATCTTGCCAGTAGTAATGTTATTGTCGGCTGTCGCGGTTACCACACCGCCCCCCGTTGCCAGTATTGGTGCATTGAGAACAAGGTTGTTAGCGATAACATTGATGCCGCCTGCCCCATTCGTTGTTAGGGTACCGTTCGAGGCAGTTGTAATGTTGGTGCCGTTCAGGTTGAGGCTACCTGCATTAATCGCATTGTTGACGGCGATGTCCCCCCCATCCGAGCCGGTGCTGAGGGAGAGATTGTTCGTTAAAGTCAACGGCCCATTGACCGTAATGGTATCATTCCCCAAACCAGCATCGATGGTCAAGTCCTGACCCGTCCCGCCAGTAGTGAAAATGAAGGTATCGTTGGCTGTACCGCCTCTGAGGTTTTCAATGGAGGAAAAGGTTAAGCCGTTGGGGAAACCGTTGATGCTGCCAGCGTTCGCGCCCGTCATCGTCCAAGTGGTATTCTGGTTGGGGCCGACTAGGGTTGACCCTCCAGCAATATTAACAGGAGCATTGAAGTTGAACGGATTGAGGGTAACGGTGCCCGTGCTGTCCGCTCGCCCGATAGTGATAGAGGTAAAGCCCGGTGCGATCGCCGCCAGGTCAGTTGTGGTTAGATCTAAGGTATCCGTTCCGTTATCGCTAGTTCCAGCAATGGTAATTGCTTGACTAGATGTGAAAGGTTGAAGGAACAGGGAACCGATACCTCTTACTGAATTAGCTCCCCCTGTGAAGTTGATTTCATTGCTAGTGAGGCTAATACTTCCTGGAAGCTGCGTACCCGTTGGAGTAATACCGCCCAAAGTAATACTATTAGGGGCGCTTAAGGCGATCGCACTGCCACCATTATGTTGGATGAGCGGAATATTAATACTGCCGCCACGACTAGTGATAGTAATCGCTCCGCTCAAACTGTTGCCTACAAACGGAGAGAACAGAGCGCCTGTCGTAATGTCACCTTGAGCATTAAAAATAATTGATCCGCTAGTTGCGCCATCACCAGCGGCAACATCTAAAAGATCGGTTGTAATGGCACCATTCGTACTAGTGAATGTAACCGGACCACCCCCTATCCTACCGGTTGAACGGATAGCACCTGTGATAATATTTCCAGCAGCACTAATAGTAATCTTTCCGCCTAAATTACCAAGACCTGCTGTAGATCTCAGATTGTCACCAAAGTTAGAGCCTGCCCCCAGTGTATTGACAGCTCCCACTCTACTCGTGAGAGAAATGTTGCCACCACTCCCAGTGCCTACTGCCGCAGCATTAACCCAAGTATTGATGTCTGCCGTGCTAATGTCGTTTTCAGCGATTAGATTGACTACCCCACCGTTGTTATTAACATTTAAACTGATAGCTTGAATATTTCCAGTTAGGGCAATACTGCCGCGAGAGTCAATGGTAACTGAACCCGCATTCCCAGTCGGTACTTGTGTCGTAATCCCTCCGACTTGGATGGCTCCACCAGGTAATGTTGCGTTGGGAAAATACTGATTGGTTAAAAAGACTAATCCATTTGCTGGATTGATATTAATACTACCGATCGCAATATTTGCACTTGTTGG
>DATNQL010000369.1:0-14363 GCA_036704025.1 Stenomitos sp. | reverse complement strand
ACCTATCGGGATTAGAAGCGAATTCTACTGGTGGGGCAGTGTTGGAAGCCACCAACATCAACAACGCCAACATTACTCAAAGCACCCTCAGCAGTACTAATTCTGCCAGCAATGGCATTACTCTCAATGGTGTCAGTGGTATCCTTGGAGTCAGCGATACAACAGTTAATGTCACCACTCCTGTACAAAATGGGATTTTAGCGAGCAACATTACAGGTACCGTCAACCTCAACGCGAATGCGGGCAGTACCATTACCACCAATAGTACTAATGCAGGCATTGCCTTAAGAGAAAGTACGGGTAGTGTAAATCTATCCGGATTGCAGGTGAATAGTACCGGGGGGGCGGCTTTAGCCGCCACGAATGTGAACAATGGCAGCCTCACTCAATCGGCACTGACGAGTACCACTTCCGCGACTAATGGTCTTAGCTTCTCTGGCGTTAGTGGTATTTTTGATGTGAATAATAGCACCATTACAGTTGCCCAACCCACTAATGATGGTATTTCAGTGGTTGATTCTACGGGAACTGTTAGCATTGCTGCTAATCCTGGAAGTCTGATTACTAATGCGGTGAATGGTGTTCGGGTGAACAATATTTCAGGGGGATTAACGGCGTCTGGATTGGAAATTGTGGGTTCTAGTCAAAATGGAATTTTGGCTACCAATAGCCGCAATCTTACGCTTCAAGGTAACACCATTCGCAATAGTGGTGTTGATGGCATTAACCTGAATGAGGTTACAGGGAACATCACGATTGCGAACAATGTGATTACGAATTCGGTGAACAATGCGATTCAATTCACGAATACAACCGGTCAGACTGAGTTGACTCTTTCTAACAATCAAGTTACCAGCGCTGGAACTGTTGGTGGAGTCGATGGAATTAGCCTTGCTACAGCCGGTAATGCTATATCAACATTCACAGTTTCGGGCAATCAGTTTACGAATGTGGGTAGCAGGTATGGCTTTTACTTAGATGCTAATGGTAATTCTTCCTCAAATCTGATCTTCTCTAATAATCAGGTCACGAGCAACCCCGCCGTGATTGGTGGCGTCGTTTTAGAGACTAATGCACCAGGAAGTCGGTTGTGCGTACAACTGAATGGCAATACCAGCAGTGGTGCAGGCTTTGTGCAATATGCCCTCAGCAATAATACCAATTCACCGTATCAGGTTGTCGATTCGGCCAATGTGGGCGTTAATAACACGGGTTCTCTTCAATTCTTTGGAGGGCCTTTTACCAGCGTAACCGTTTGCCCTGCACCTTAAATCAGTTGCCTCACCCCTTTCAGGGGTGGGCTTTTGGTGGGTGTTCTGTCAGGACTCAATACCATGGAGGATTATCTGCGGCGTTCTTGCAATTTACGATAAACCTCTTTCACGTCAACCTCATGGTGAGCTAAGGCGACAAGGGTGTGATAGAACAAATCGGCAACTTCAGAGGCGATCGCATCCTTGTCTTTATCCTTACAAGCCATTACCACTTCGGCAGCTTCTTCACCTATTTTTTTAAGAATCTTATTATCGCCCCCAGCTAACAGCTTACAGGTATAGGAAGTTTCTGTGGGGTTGTCTCGGCGATCGCAAATCACGTCAAACACCTGTGACAACGTATCGGCTGGGGGGGTGGCTTTTGTGCCATCGACTTGATGGAAACAACTCCGTTCTCCGGTGTGACAGGCAATATCACCAACTTGCTCAACCGTAACCAGTAAGCAATCACTATCGCAATCATAACGGAGCGATCGCACTTTCTGGAGATGACCGGACGTTTCCCCTTTATGCCACAGTTGGGCACGCGAACGACTCCAAAACCAGGTTTCCTGCGTTTCCAGGGTTTTCTGTAACGACTCCTGATTCATCCAGGCCATCATCAACACCGTACCATCCAAATAGTCTTGTACAATCGCCGGTACTAATCCCCGCTCATCGTAGCGAATTTGATCTACGGGGATGGCTTGGTGTAAGAAATTCAGTTCAGAAGCAGACAACATAGGGATGGATGGGATGGATGCCCAAACAATGACTCTTCCGTCCACGATACCATCTCATGAGGGCGTTGGGGTTGAGGATTACGCCGGACTAAAGTACGTTTTTTTGGCTCTCTACAGTAAATCTTGAATGCTCTCGATATTCAGGAATTTTACTGAGTGAGATAATCATCTAGCATAGGCATTCACAACAAAGTGTACCCTTATCCCCAGATAGACTTTGTAACGTCCTAATTACGGAGACAACCTTGGTTAATACCACAATTAAAACAACCAAATCAGAAGAAATCTTCGCCGCTGCCCAAAAGCTGATGCCAGGAGGCGTCAGTTCCCCTGTCCGGGCGTTCAAATCGGTGGGTGGGCAACCCATCGTTTTTGACCATGTCAAAGGAGCTTACATTTGGGACGTAGATGGCAACCAGTACATCGACTATGTGGGTACTTGGGGACCAGCCATCTGCGGTCATGCCCATCCAGAGGTGATTTCGGCTCTCCACGAAGCTCTAGAAAAAGGCACTAGCTTTGGCGCACCTTCTGTGCTAGAGAATGTTTTGGCATCGATGGTGATTGATGCTGTCCCTAGCATTGAAATGGTGCGGTTCGTGAATTCCGGAACCGAAGCCTGTATGGCGGTTATCCGGTTGATGCGGGCGTTTACTGGACGTGACAAAATTATCAAGTTTGAAGGCTGCTATCACGGTCACGCGGATATGCTCTTAGTTCAGGCCGGTTCTGGCGTCGCGACGCTAGGCTTGCCCGATTCCCCCGGTGTTCCCAAGTCTGCCACTAGCAACACCGTAACGGCTCCTTACAATGATTTGGAAGCCGTAAAAGCACTATTTGAATCCTCTCCAGATGAAATTGCCGGTGTGATTTTGGAGCCAGTGGTTGGGAATGCGGGTTTTATTCCGCCTGATGCTGGGTTCCTGGAAGGCTTGCGGGTACTGACCCAAGAGTATGGCGCGTTGTTGGTGTTCGATGAAGTGATGACGGGATTCCGCATTGCTTACGGCGGTGCACAGGAAAAATTCGGGATTACCCCCGACTTGACAACGCTGGGCAAAGTCATCGGTGGTGGATTGCCGGTGGGAGCTTACGGCGGACGTAAGGATATTATGGCAATGGTCGCACCCGCAGGCCCCATGTACCAAGCAGGAACCCTTTCGGGTAATCCCCTAGCGATGACAGCAGGAATTAAGACGCTGGAGTTGCTGCAAAAACCAGGTACCTATGAACAGCTTGAGCGCATTACTAAAAAGCTATCAGAGGGTTTGTTACAAGTTGCCAAGGAAACAGGACACGAAGTTTACGGCGGACAAATTAGCGCCATGTTCGGCATGTTCTTCACCGGTGAACCTGTTCACAACTATGCAGATGCCAAAAAGTCTGACTTAACCAAGTTCAGTCGTTTCCATCGCGGCATGTTAGAGCATGGTGTTTATTTGGCACCGTCTCAGTTCGAGGCAGGGTTTACATCCCTCGCTCATACGGATGAGGATATTGACCGCACTTTAGAAGCGGCACGGACGGTTCTGTCGAGTCTGTAATTCGATTAGGAATTTCAACTCGATTGATCGATTAAATATCTCAGATTAGCTGTCTGAGGTTACTCTCTCTAGAGATATTGATAGGGGCGAAACATTCGTGGCAGAAGCCCAGAAACGCGAATCAGATTCACTGTCACGAATGCTTCGCTTTTATAGCCCTTCTCGATTGGATTCGGTACACTTTTAACCTCTTTCCAAACCTCTCTCCTACTCTTAAGTGAGGCTTTGAAATTAGCCTCGCAACCCTCGTAGGGAACTGGAGCTTTAGTGAGGAGGTTGGGGGGTAGGTCTGACTGTACTCCATTCATTTGAGAATCGCTATATTGTTTCCCCAGAGAGATTAAAGAGGATTAAGGTTAAGCCGAAATTGCTAACAAATTGGATAGCTTATCAGGAAGAGACGAATCCTCATGCATCCATCTTCAGTCTATGGACTCGACTAACAATCTGGAAGTATTGACACAGCCTGAAGTGGCTCGTACATTAGCATTGGCTATTCAGGCGGCTTTTCACAATGATGACAAAGCCGAATTAATTCGTGTTGCTGAGATGGTTAAAGCAGTTGCAAAGCGACTGATGCCCGAATTTGAACCATTGCTTGTTTACGCTCGTGGTATTGCCAAGTGGGCTGGTGGTGATATCAGAGGTGCCATTCATGAATTCAGGTCTTTGAGAAATGCTTATCTGCTCTCTCGACCCGGATGTTATTCTGTCGATTTAACAACGCAACAGGGCTGTATCAAAATCACTGATGTCTTGCTGGATATGCCAGCAGAAATTTTTGGGAAAGTCATTGTTCCAAACCGTGGCGATTACTTCAGCCTGTTTCGCACCAAGATTACCAATGCTGAAATTTTGAAAACCTCTCTTCAGCAATTAGGTTTCACCGTCAAAACCAATGCCGATGTTCGAGGTTACATGAGTCAACGAGTACGTGCTGATATTGTGGCAATTCTTGAGGGCGATTACGACTTGGGCTGGATTCGTAATCTCGATGGTAGCCTTGACTTCATCGTCGATCTGGGGGGTGTGTCTGAATGGTATGACCACCCAACTGAACTGATTCAATCCATCTTGCAGCAGTATGTTCTTAACAAGACTTTGGCAGAACAAGATACCAGTGAGCAAGATGATTGACGATACAGCGACAAAACTCGTTCAACTTCGGGGCAGGGTTATGGGTCGATAAAAAAGCAGCGCTCACCTCAGCCTAAACTTAGTTTGGCGCTTGAGTTTTAGGGTTGTAGGCACCAATTTTTGAGGGTACCGCTCCACTTTACTACTACGGGAAGAGGGGGTAATAGGAGCAGAAGCTTGTCGCCACAACAGTAAGGGAATGCTGAGGAGTCCTAAAATAATTACGATTCCTGCCGTGAGCCAAATGATCAGTCGATTGGGCTGATAATGACCTCGCTCGATTTGCCAGAAGACTTGGTTGTAACGCCACACGGCTAGGGCAATCACGAAAATCCCCACAATGACCAAACCAACACCAAGGGTTTGGGAACTGATGAACGAGTGAGTCGGGGTGACTTCTTTCGTCACAGCCGTTTCTAGTTGCCGTAGAAACAGACCAAAACGGGCTAGAGCAAAACCAAACCCAATCAACGCAATAGATGTACGTAACCAAGCGAGAAACGTCCGTTCATTGGCTTGATGCTCTCGCTGGCGGTCAATTTCTGGCATTCTCGCCCTTTGTTCGCTGTTTTAAAATTAGCGTTTTCTCGGCCAGAGCGATCGCACAAATTGATCGAGATTGTAGTTTTGAGCCTGGATATCTAGGCTTTGGCCAATTTGCTCATGAATCTCCCACAATCTCACATCGGTTAAGGCCAAATGCTCTAACGATAGTTAGTAAATTGCAGCGCTACAGGCAAATCCTCCTGCTTCAGTCGCTGCATGACTGATTGTAAGTCATCTTTTGAGCTACTCGAAACTCTAACGGCATCCCCTTGAATTGAACCTTGTACTTTCTTGAATTCGTCGCGGATCAGCTTAGTTATTTTCTTCGCTATTTCCTGACTAATTCCTTTTTTGAGCTTGATTTCTTGGCGAACGCGATTACCGCTAGCGGATTCAACTTTGCCGTATTCAAAGATTTTCTGCGAGAGGTTGCGCTTTGCGGCTTTGGTTCGGAGAATCGTATGAACGGCCTCTAGGGTGAATTCGCTATCGGTATTGACGGTAATGACGTCTTCGCCTAATTCGACCGTAGTTTTTGTGTCTTTCAGGTCGTAACGGCTATTAATTTCCCGAATGGCTTGGTCTACCGTATTGACCAATTCTTGACGGTCAAAGTCGCTGACAACATCAAATGAAAATGTGGAAGCCATAAAGTAAAAACGTTAAAAATCGTTTGTTTATTACTAACAACTAACAACCAACGGCTTAAAGTTCAAGGTGGGAGTTTTTGCGGATCGACAAAACTTAGAGTCGCTTCATGGAGTATTGGCAGCCAGTAGGCTTAAGACAAAGAGAGTGGCACTGCAAGCTGAGCCGATGGCGTACATGAGTGATCGGGCTAAGGGAATGTCAAGGATATAAAAAACCGAGTATAGTGCTCGGACAATCAGAAAAGTGATCGCTGCTCCTACAGCCAAGGACGAATTTTGTCCCGTCACATAAGCCATCAGTGCCGCTGCCGTAAAAATCATAAAGGCTTCAAACGAGTTCTGGTGTGCCCAGGTCGCTCGCTGAGCGTAGGGAGGTAACTTGTCAAACATCGCACGCGGCGCACTCAAGTCATATCCCACCTTGACACGCCCAGAGGCTACCACCAGAAAGGGCAGATAGATCAGGGCTGCTGCTGCGACAATACAGTAAAGCAGAATTACAGAATCCTGTAGATTCATAAGTTAGTCAAAGTAAAACAGAGTGACAAGCTTGCGCTGCTCTTCTGCATCTTCGCAGGTTTTGAGCAGGGTTCGACTGTCATGAAATGCAAAGCAAATGAGCTGCTGACACCGGGAGACAATTTCCTGATTGCACAGCGCACTCGCTTCACTGAGCGATAGATTATCGTTTTCTGGATTTTCTACCAAATGCATCACCAGCTCCAGCTGCTTACGTGATTCCCGTGGTTGACGTTCTAGACTTTGGGGCAAAATCACAGTGAGTAAACTGGGATCAGCACGCATGGCACCGCGAATGGCGGCGGCATTTGTGCCGGTAGCACCAGAAGTGATGAGACGATTGCCCTCTAGAACTAGGGCATAGCTCATCATCTCAATGAGGTTTTGATGGGTGATGGGAACGTGACGCGACCCTAGAAGCGCAATCCGCTTAGAACCCGTTTGCTGGATTGTCGCAAGCTCTTGCGCTAATGTATCGACACCGACGATGTCTACTGATTGAGTCAAAGATGCCGTTTTTTAGCTGAACAACCCAGCTATTCTAACAGAAGCTGTCGCCCTTAAGACGGACAAATTCAGGTTTTAGTTTCAGATTTCCCGTCAAACTGCGTCAATTTTTTTTATTTGCGTTTTACCTAATGCCTGTGCTAACATTCTAAATTGTGTTCGGACGCATAGCTCAGTTGGTTAGAGCACTACGTTGACATCGTAGGGGTCACTGGTTCGAGTCCAGTTGTGTCCATTTAAATTGAGTTAAATTCAGTGAGTCTCCCTGTGTCACTGTACAGTAACTAATTATTTGTCATCAGTAACAAATTGATGTCGTCATTAACAAATTACTGTCACAAAAATAGCCCGACGATTTTAGCTGTCTGGTGAAGCACCTTATTACTTCATTGATAGTGTCTGCTCTAGTCTAGATTAACTGCTGTAGATTTGAAGCAGCTAATAAGGACACAACTGGACTCGCTTTCAACCCAACCTTTTTCATAAAAGATTTTGTGATACGGCTTGGAAGATTATTCCGGAAGCTTTCAACCCACCCCTAGCTGGGATGGTCGTTGAAACTTCGGGAAGGTCACCAGCCTGCTGCAACGGTAGGGGACTTTCAACCCACCCCTAGCTGGAATGGTCGTTGAAACTCGCATCCTCGCTCAATCCCTCGCCGTGATCTGTGATGCTTTCAACCCACCCCTAGCTGAGATGGTCGTTGAAACTGTATTATCACTCATTGTTCTTCCTCGCTTGGTACTTTCAACCCACCCCTAGCTGAGATGGTCGTTGAAACCCTTCCCACCTAGACCCTTATCTCTACTGCCTTTTAGAAGCAATTTTGACGGCTCCCTCAAATTCTTGTTCAATCTCCCTAAAAAATAGAAGATTGAGCGCTGTCGAAATTTATGAAGTCAAGTCTGGATAAGAGATTTGAACATTTGACGGCTCCCTGGGGTTTTCGCTCCCGCTTTGAGCCGTCAGATAAAAATAAAAAGGGTGGATTCCTCCTTGCTCGGAGGTGATTCAGTAGCCACCGCTGCGGTATACCCGCACCCTTATTACTGGGGGCGCACCTAATTCCTGTCCGAAAGGGACAGCAGCTTCGGGGTGGGCAGCTACCAGGGTCAGAAAGCAAGACTGTTTTTCAACAGTCAAACTAACCCGTACTTTTCACAGTTCAGAGGCTTTTTACAGCATGGACTGCGGCGCTGTTTGATATTAAGTTTTCTAGGTTCAATTCTTACATTAAATTTATAGCTTGTAAGCGAAGATTATAGGCATCAATTGCTAATTTTTCTGCTTTATCTTGAGGGCTACCCACGAGAGCTTGCCGTGCCTGTTCAACGATGATTCCAGCTTGTGCAGCTTGGCTTTGAATGCTTTCGATTAACCTGCTGTAGCTCCAACTATGGACACTGGATCGGTATTGTTTAGCGTAGTTTTTTTGAGCTTCTATTAGCTCCGGACACTTCTGCTCGGCTCTGGCTTGAACTTCACTTTGAATGCTTTCCCGTACATCCCCAAGTTTGGGTAGGACAATACTGCCAGCATGGTAAGTTTTAGCGAGAGTAACAATAGACTTTGCGATGAGTCGGTCTACATATTCTCCTAAATTGGATTCTCCGAATTGGTTGGGTGCACCTTGTCTTTGAGCGTTGTGTCGCTGAGATGAATTGCACTGCTGTTCTCGACGTTGACGGTTTAAGAGTTTGTAGTTTTCACCCAATAACTGTCGGATACTCCGGTAGGCTAAGACTTTACCGGTAATGGCATCGACTACTGCTGCGGTTGCGGGTTTTTCTAGTCCTAAACTGACACCAACGAGAATGTTCGATTGACCTTGGTACAAAGGTTTGCTGGGACGGGGGAAGGGGTTGTTAATTCGGGCGAGTGTGGAGTTTTTGCGCTTGATAAAGGCTTGCTGTTTTTCGTTTAAGTCGCCTTTCTCCTTCATGGCGGTCAGGGTTTTGGCAATCTCGGCAGCTTTCTCATTGCGTACCTGTTCTGTCCCCTCGTGCGTCCACAAGCGGGTATCGATTGAGCAGTAAAGGGTCAAGCGGTGGACGCTCCAAGGGTCGCCCTTACCCTCGCCCTCCTGCCAAGCAATACGTCCGCTTCGGAGGGTGAATAGGCTGCTGGAGTGTTGGTTTTTGCTATCGCGTTTGATTAGAGAGTCTTCTAGGAAGCGTTGAAACCAATGGAGTTGTCTTTTGTCGCAATAGACCTCAAAGGTATGTTCGCTCAAGCCGTTGAATTCGACGCAGAGGCGACCTTTCTGGTTTTTTGACCAGCGTAGGTCTTCGTTGGTTTCAAAGGCTACGGGAAACGGGACTGAACTGGATTGTCTCAGCAGGCTAGCTTGCCAAGATTTTGCTTCATCTTCATCTTGAGGGACGTGTGATGTGGCGATCGCTAACGCCTCCAACCACGTCTCGCTTGTCAAGTCTCGACCTTTGGGCATCCGACTGGCTAACTGCTCTGTAAGGCGTTTGACTCGAATTTCAATTTTGCGGCGGCGTAAGTTAAATTTCTCTGGGTTTTCTTCTTTCGTACTGACTTTACAGCCGTTTTTGAGCAGGTAGCAGATACAGGCGCGAGTCAGGATGTCGTCTGTCTCGCGGTATGCCTGGAACAACCCCTCAGATAGGTTGCGGTCGGTGGTTGAGACTTTGCGTTTCTTGCTTTTATTTTTGGGAGCTTGGGCGGAGTTAGGTGCAAGCGGTGCGTGTTGAGTCAAGATTTCAGCAGCTTTGGTACGAAGGGTGTCCAACGTGCAGCCAGTGGCTTCTACTAATTCAGCATCACTTTTGAGCATTTCCAGCCAGCGAGTTTTTCCCTCTAACTGGTACTGCAACCGCTTCTGAAGGGCTAGCCACGCTTTGTAGATGTAGTCTACGACTGCGATCGCGGACATATAAAACCGACCAGGCTGACCGATGAAGCGGGGGTCAGTTCTGAGGGGTTGGCATACCTGCTTAACAATACCTGCTGGAAGCTTGCCTTTGTGTCGCCAAGCCTCGAAGTCAGGATGCTGACCCACTTGTTTGAGGAGTTCGTTAATTAACGGTGTATTGGCGTCTGCCATCAGCTTCCAGAGGTGCTGCCTCGTGGCTTCCCTGGCAACTAGGCGGCACTGAATGGTAATTTGGCTCATGGTGGGTTCGCACACATATGTTTAATTGAAACATATGTGTATAATACCTGACCTTTGTAGAATCGTAATTAATGCGAGAACCATTTTTTACGAGCAAGCAAGCGGCTGAAATTACGGGCTGTACCCTGCGCCAGTTGCAGTATTGGCGGGAGAAGGGGGTAGTTGTACCTACGGTTAGTGCAACGGGGACGGGACGGAGTGTTTATTACTCTCGCTCTGATTTAGTTGAGTTGGCGATGGTGGAATACTGGTTGTCTGTTGGGTTGAGTTTTGAGGTGGCTCGTGAAACTCTGAAGGCGCTAAAAGAGAAAGAGCCGGAGTTTTTTAACCCTGAGCGAGCAAGGCGCTTGATGTTGTGGTGGAATGGGAAGACGCGATCGCTTGAACTTGTGGAGTTTGATTGGGAAGAAGCGATCGCATCTTTAAAAGCAGGTCAGCCTGTAATTCCGGTATGGTTGGATGCAATTCATCAACGGTTGTCAAGCAAGTTGGCGGGGTAAGTATCGCCTGACAGAACATTTTGAGGAAAAGTAAGCATTATCTATGGGCAAACTCACTCTACCCCAACTGGAACGTCATCTCTTCTCGGCTGCGGATATCCTGCGGGGCAAGATGGATGCTTCGGAGTTCAAGGAGTATATCTTTGGGATGCTGTTCCTCAAACGCGCTTCGGATGTATTTGAGCAGCACTATGGGGAAATTTTAGAGAAAAACAAACATCGGGGAGAGGAAGAAGCCCAAAAGAGGGCAGAAAATCCTCTCACCTACAGAAACGCTTTTTTTGTGCCCCAGAAGGCACGGTGGGCGTATATTCGGGATGATCTGCATAAAAATGTGGCGGATGGACTGAATAAGGCTTTGGCAGCACTGGAGGAACATAATCAGGCGCTGGCGGGTGTGCTGACTCACATTGATTTCAATCGTCAGGTGGGGAGAAGTCGCATTCCTGATGTCAAGCTGCGGGAACTGATTAAACACTTCAGCAGGTATCGGTTGCGGAATGAGGATTTTGTCTTTCCTGACTTGTTGGGGGCGGCTTATGAGTACTTGATTGCGGAATTTGCGGATTCTGCGGGGAAGAAGGGGGGCGAGTTTTATACGCCGCGTGAGGTGGTGCAATTGATGGTGCGGCTGTTGAAACCCCAGGAGGGGATGTCGGTTTATGACCCCTGTTGTGGTTCTGGGGGGATGCTGATTCAGTCCAAGCAGTATGTGGAAGAGTGCGGCGGGGATGGTAGAAATCTGGCGCTGTACGGTCAGGATAATAATGGCGGGGTGTGGGCAATTTGTAAGATTAATATGCTCTTGCATGGGATTCGGGATGCGGATATTCACAATGACGATACGCTGTTCAATCCCTTGCATACTGAAGACGGGGAATTGATGCATTTTGACCGGGTAATTAGTAATCCGCCTTTCTCGCAAAACTATACCCGTGAAGGAATGCAGTTTCCAGGGCGGTTTATGCATGGGTGGTGTCCGGAGACGGGGAAGAAGGCAGATTTGATGTTTGCTCAGCACATGCTGTCTGTTCTCAAGACGGATGGGATGATGGCGACGGTAATGCCGCATGGGGTGCTGTTTCGAGGAGGTGAGGAGAAGAAGATTCGGGAGAGTTTTATTGAAAATGACATTTTGGAAGCGGTGATTGGGTTGCCGCCGAATTTGTTTTATGGGACGGGGATTCCTGCCTGTATTCTAGTGATGCGATCGCACGGGGCGAAACCTGTGGAACGTCAGGGGAAGGTGTTGTTTATTAATGCCGATGCGGAGTATTATGCGGGTCGCGCTCAGAATTATCTGCGTCCCGAGCATATTGAAAAGATAGCGTTTGTGTTTGAACGGTTTGAGTCTTTCGATAATTATTCGGCCGTGGTGAGTAAGGAGAAATTGAAAGAGAATGATTACAACTGCAATATCCGCCGCTATGCCGATAATGCGCCACCTCCGGAACCGCAGGATGTGAGGGCGCATTTGTTGGGGGGGATTCCGAAGACTGAGGTAGAGGCAAAGCGATCGCTGTTAGAGGCGCATGGGTTTAACCCGACTAGGATTTTTGTGGAGCGGAATTAACTATCATTAATATTAGCCTTACAGGCTTAATATCCGTAGCTGTTTTGTGAATTCAATGAGATACACGGCATTTACAATAAAAAACTTCAAAGGAATTCGTGAACTTGAACTAAAGCTTGATAGTACTCCAAACTCAAATATTTTTATTATTGTTGGTTTAAATGAAAGTGGCAAAACAACAATTATGGAGGCATTGTCTTTTTTTTATGACAACCTCAAAGAAGAAAATGAATTGGCACTACATCGGAGTGCTATTGACGACATTCATTCACTGATTCCCAAAGCTCGTAAAGATAACTTTAATGATTCTATTACAATATCAGCCCAAATAACTATTGAAGGAAAAGATCAAGAACATCTAAAAAAGACACTTAAGGAATATAATTTTAAATGTGAAACATTTCCGTTGGAAATGACTATTACCCATGAATATAAATTCAAGAATTCTGAATATGTTGGAACAAAGACTAGTTCTTGGGATGTAGGAATATACGGCAAAGAGGGAAGAAAAAAAAGTGGGAAATTATCACCAAAACATCAAGCTTGGCATCCGGTATTTATCCATTGCTGTAACTTGCTTCCACAAATCATTTATTATCCCAATTTTCTTTTTGATTTTCCAGATTTAATTTATCTAGAAAAAAATACTAAGGAAAGTAGAGAACAAGAATTTTACCGTCGCTTACTTCAAGATGTTCTAGATTCAATGCCAAACGATCTAAATTTGACTACTCATATTCTTGAGCGTGCCAAAAGTAAAGAGCAATCAATAATAGATTCTCTTGAAAGTGTTATTAATAAAATGAGTTCTCAAATTACGAGAGTTGTTTTCAATAAGAATCTAAGTGTATTTCGTGACAGAGGAAATAGAAAAGAAATACTCGTAACAAAACCAAAAAAAGACCCAAACAATAATCTTTTTTATGTTGAGATGAAGTTAAAAGACGGGGAAGATAGTTACTATATCAGAGAAAGAAGTTTGGGCTTTCAATGGTTTTTTACCTTCCGAATTTTTACGCAGTTTAGAGTCCATAGGCTGAATAGTGAGGAAAATCTTATATTTCTTTTTGATGAACCCGCATCAAATCTACATCAAGCAGCTCAACAAAGATTATTGTATGCATTCGAGGAGCTTACTAAATCATCTGTATCTGTAATATATGCAACACATAGTCATCATTTAATCGACCCAAAAAGGCTTGAGAATACTTTTATTGCAAATAATCAAGCTCTCAGATATGAAAAAGAAGATATGGATGATACCTATAATTCTTTTATGACAGATATTACTATAGAAAAATATAGGAAGTTTGTAAGCGATCATCCTAATAAAACAACTTACTATCAACCAATTCTTGATGCGCTTGACTATCGTCCAAGCAATTTAGAAAACTTACTAAATGTCGTTATGATTGAGGGAAAGACAGATTTTTATGTACTTACATATTTTGATACTGTAATTACTAAGAATACTAACAAGCTCAATTTTATGCCTGCTATGGGGTCGGGTGGGCTAGATACTGTTATACGTCTTTACTATTCATGGGGAAAGAGTTTTATCATTCTACTTGATAGTGATACTGAAGGTCGAAAGCAAAAAAAGCGATACGAAGACTTATTTGGTATCGTAGTTCATGAACGCCTGTTTACTCTTGAAGACATTCAATCTTCTTGGTCAAATCATGCAATAGAAAAACTTTTTGGATCGAATGACCACCTGAAAATCCAACAAACCATACATGCCAGCTCTACTAAATTTGATAAGAAATTATTTCATCTTGCAATTCAAGAAAATTTGGTTAAAGGAATATCAGTTAATATTTCGCAAGAAACTCAAAATAAATTCAAGAAAGTTTTAGATTTCTTGTCTACGAAATCGGCTGCCACCAAGAGCTAATTATTTTTTAAGCTTATCTGTTTGTCGTACTCGAAGATTGTGGTCACTGTTTGGAGGTTGGCGAGGATTTATACCATGTCTAACTTACCCATGAGTTCTTTGTCACGCGGAAGAACCTGGGGAAGTGTCAGCAAAGTCGGCTATCTTGGTCAGAGCAGATGATTGTTATCCATGTTACTCAAGTGTGAATGACCGATTACTTGGATTTTGCTCCTAGAGCGTCGGTCCAGTAATCACGATTGGGGTTAGCATGACCTTCAGGGGTTGAAACAAGAGTCTTGGGATGGGTGATTGTGTTAAGAGATTTAAAGAGGTTCTCATTGAACAGCCACCCTGGCGATCTGCTTGCAGC
>DATNQL010000368.1:0-6590 GCA_036704025.1 Stenomitos sp. | reverse complement strand
CGTCATGAAATAGGTATAAATGATGGCAATAGTTAACAAAAGCGCAGATAAGAAAATCGCCCAACGTCTAACCTGACGATAAAGATTTGAAGTGCCACGAAGCGCTAAAAGACTGACTAATACCAGAGCAGCACACAACAGCTCAATGCGATTAAAAATCCAGAAAATGGAATAACCAGCTATTGCAAAACTGGATTGACTCATCATGCCAGCTGCATAAAGACCGGGCATGAGTACAAAATCGATAATTAGGCTGCCACTCAACCAAAACCCCAAGGCAAAAATCGCAATCGTTTGCCATGAGGGTTGTTTTGAGCCAGTGGCCAAAACAGCGTTCATAGAACTTCCTCTAAATCTCTGTTCTACTTTTAGCTTAACGAATACTATTGGCAATAATCATGAAGTATTTTTTCAATCTAATCCCAAAACAATTAAATAATATCTACTAAAAGCGGTCATGCTGTTTTAATACTAAGATTTATGAACAAACCTTACATCTGAATGACTAATGAATAAGTAATTTTGCTTAAACTTGACTGGGTGAGGACTGACCTGGAAACCAAGAGATACTGGGTGATTTACAACTAAAGGTAGGAGCAAAGTTGGGTGTTCGGTTAAACACCTCATCCAGAGTAGAGTATGCGCGTTTCATCGATATTGGCAGCGACTTTAGCAGCTTTAGCCAGCGTTTGGCCTATTGCTTCCTCATCGACGCTAGCCCTTGAGTTAGCCAATGGCAGAACTTCTTTTAAAAAGGCTCTCGGCTTCATGGGAGCAACAACCACTTACAACGAGACGGATGTATGGGGAGCAAGATACTATTTCACCCTCTCCATTCCTGAAAATGCAGGTGAAGCTCTGGGACAAGTCAGTATTAACCAGCGTCAGGGATTCGAGACAATTGACTTTAAACTGAACAACACTCAGGCATTTGTCGGTACGCCTCGAAATCAGGGTGAACAGTTAACCCTCAAATCCGTGACTCAAGACTCACAGTCCCCAGCCATTTCCGTAGTCTTTGAGCCTCCTGTACAGCCAGGAACAACTGTAACCATTGAGCTTCGCCCTGTCCGCAACCCTTCGTTCAGTGGAGTCTACATTTTCGGTGTCACCGCTTTTCCTGCGGTTGAGAATCCCTACGGTTTGTATCTGGGGGTTGGGCGTCTCCAGTTTTACGATAGTCGCCCAGACGTCTGGCTGCGGTGAACTGAAATGTTTTTGGAACATCAATAGGATAACCTTGACCTTCCGCATCCCTCAGTACCACATCACCCTATTAAGGAGACTTCGAGGCGACATTCCGCATCCGTTGCCAAACCGTAAAGCTTAACAGCATCACGATACTAGCCAGGGTGGCATGAATGACCAGAGGAGTCATGCCTTGAAGTTTCATCGCCACCCAGTTGGCAACCCCAGTCAGCCCCCAAAGAGTTATAGCGGTACGCCGCTGAGATAATCCCAAAGCTAACAAACGGTGATGTAAGTGGTCTTTCCCAGGGGTACTGAGGGGATTTTTACCCGCCATCAGTCGCCGGATAAAAACCTGGGTGGTATCCAGTACGGGCAAGAGCAAAAACAGAACTGGGGGCACTAGAGCAAATACGGTAGTGACTTTGAGATTGCCTAAAATGCTAGTTGCCGCTAGCACATAACCGAAGAAGTACGCTCCCGCATCCCCCATAATGATGTGGGACGGATGGAAATTATGCCGCAAAAATCCGAGTGCAGCTCCTCCCAACGCCGCTAACAGCAAGGTAGCGGCGGCACGCGTGGGAAATTGAGCGGAAACCGCCAAGAGGCTCATTGCGGTAATAAAGCTCACTCCCCCAGCCAATCCGTCCATGCCATCCATTAAATTGATGGCGTTGGTAATCCCCACAACCCACAGTACGGTGAGAACCACGGAGAACAAAGGGTCAATTGGAGTGCCAAAGGTTGCTTCAATTCCACTATTATTGGCAACTAGCAAAAGTGCCGAAAGAATCTGAGTGAATAGGCGAAATAAGGGAGGTAGCCCAAACTGGTCATCAATGAAGCCTACCAGTACCAAGATAGAGCCGCCCAAAAGAATGCTCAGGACTTCAGCTAAGACTCCTTCGATCACAATAGGTCTTAAGAGGCTAGCGAGTATCAGTGCCGCAACGACTCCGGCATAGATAGCTAATCCACCTGCATTGGGTAAAGGCTCTCGGTTGAGTCGCCTAGCGTTCGGTTGATCCGCCCAGCCAACCCGTAACGCAAAAGAGCGAACTGATGGAATAAAACGCCAAGTTACCCCCCAAGCTAACGCAAAGGTGAAAACCACCGCCAGCCAACCCGTTCCACTGGGGTCGGCGATGCCGAGAGACCGAAGCAAATCGTAAAAATTCATCTCCCAATTCCCGCCAGACTGCCAATAATTAACATTAGCCTCAACAGTACACGAATCAATCCGCTAAAGTGTTATCGAAGTTTTGTCGCTTATGCCTGTATAAAATTAAAGACCAACCGCATTAATGTCCAAGAGTACCTGACGAAATTTTTTCTATGTCAGGAAATTGCCACTTTGTCATCTATATATAGATGCATTGAAAGAGACTTCTCTGAGGTACGGATTCTGGTACTCAATCTCTACGACTTCACACAAAGCTATGCGGCAGAAATATAGCTACATCCTGCACTTAGTGTTGGAGTTAGCACGGCACAACAGACCGTGTCCGTACTTAACTCACACCCAGTAGGGAAACTGAATCAGTCGTTAGCTCAGTCAATCCCAAGAGAGCCTGTTGTAACAAACGCATCTGACAACCGTTACGGAAGACTTCAGCCACATGACGCAGACCGACGCATCCACACACCCCCGGTGGATTGAAGACAGAGGTTAAGAGGACTACGTCACTCTAGCTGTCTACAAATTGACTCATAAGCTGGGCATCGCCTATTAGGTTTCGGAGGATTCTGGGAGCGATTCATGCTTTTGGGGAGTTGTTGAGGCAGCATCAACCGACTCAATGTACTGACTATCCATCAGGAACGCCCCTTTGGTAAAGCGAACACCCCAATATCCCCCAGGACGCCGATCAAGAATAATACCCTCTTCCCCAATGTGAATGACATGTGGGGGTCGCAGCATCGGCATGGGTTCAGCCGTCTTGACATAGCGTGGTAGTGCGATCACTTGGACGCGATCGCCAACAGCAAATTCCTTAGACATAAGCTACAGGCAAACTATTTCACCTTCAGTCTAAAGTGTGATGGAGAAACGGGCGTAGCCCCAGTCTTTATTTGTCAACCTTCATCCTTTAGCCTTTAAATCAACGCTGATTGCGTCTCTTAGTTCTATCTTCTCGCCTAGACTGGTAATTCAGGACGGGCACAGAAACACCGTCCTGAAAAATTCAGCCCTCTGTTTAACATAGAGATGGCGAGGGATAGGATTCTTTAACTTAAACTTAAGACTATCAATCAGCCTCCTTTTCCTTCCCCTTTCACCTTTTTATCCTATTAAGGAGCCTTCCAAATGCGTTGGTGGTATTGCCCCAAATCAGCATAAGGGTCTGGAGCTGCGTGAGAGTGGTGATGGTCGTGATCATGGTGATGACCATGATGATGATGATGGTCATGAGAGTGACCCTGAGTCGCATCTTTCCCAACCGCTGCCAGCCGGAACTTGCACATCTCACAATTCATCTGCACCTGTCCCAGTTGAGTTTCAATTTCTCGCTCCCGTAGAATCGATAAGAGCTGAGACTGAATGCCCATTTCTGGCAAACAGGTCATAGAAATTTCTGGATATTGTTCCTGCTGCTGGGCGGTGATGTCAAAAATTTTCTTGACTAAGGCACCCGTAAACAGGAAATAGGGCAGAACAATAATCCGCTTGGGTTGGTACAAGCGCGCACGACGAAAGCCTTCTTCTAAACGAGGATGAGTAATGCCGATAAAGCAAGTTTCCACCGTTTGATAGCCGCTTCCTTCCCAGAGTATGCGAGCCATTTTGTAAACATCCCCATTGGCATCAGGGTCACTAGAACCTCGACCGACAAAAAGCAAAACGGTATCTTGTCTTAAGGTTGGAGGTTGAAGGTTAGAACTTTCAACATCTAAGTTGTCAACTGACGGCTCTTGTGGTGACTGATCCAACTGGGCAAGGCGATCGCGCCATAATTCCAATATTCCTGGAGTAATACCAAAATGCCGCCCATAGTGAAATTTAAGTTGTGGATATCTGGCTCTAGCTCGGTCTAACTCATTAGTGACGTCAAACTTATTGTGTCGTGCAGCAAACAATAAAATCGGTAAAACTGACAGTTCGGTGTAACCCTGTGCCACACAATAGTCTACTCCCTCCTGAATCGTTGGGCCGGTGAGTTCCAAAAAACAGGGCAGAACCGGGCGGGAGGTATCCAAAGCCTGATACGCTTGGGCAAAATCCAGAAAGGCTTGACGCCCATCTTGGTCTCTAGTTCCATGACCAATCATTAACAAAGGTCGTTGTAGCGGTAGAGGGGGTAACGAGAGGAAGTCAGGGGTGAAATCGATTGTATTGACGGTAGACATTAACGTTAAAGCTTCTTCCTGTGCGAGGCAGGAGATAGAGTGGACAGACAACAAATAGGTATTCTGGCTTAAGGAAGTATGAACCCTGAAGGATAAAATTTACTTGTGACAACAATTAATTTGTCGTATTTTTTAGGTTGAGCTTTGATCAGTCCACCCTTTTTCATCCTTCATTTTTGTATTTCATCTTTTCCTGTGACAGCTGCCGCACAGCCCCGGACTTACACCGGTGTTTCCCTACGTTGTTGCGGTTTACGGATGCCTTGATATCTTATATCGTTTAGAACTTTGCTACAAATAGCCTTTGAGTTTCCCCCTTGAATTCGGCAGGGCTGTTTCAAAATCACAGAAGAAAAAGTACACTGTCTGATGATGGGCGATTAATGGCAAAGGTTTGAGTCACCAGGTTAGGAACGACGCTGGATCAACGTGGAGCTCAATTCTCTACGGGAAAACCCACAGCTAAGTACTGTGGAGGATGTTACCAAGTTTAGGAGATGAAACGTAAGAAACGCCCTGAGCTGTAAACACGATCCAGCGTTCATTTCGGTGTCGATTGAAACACTTCAATCCGTTCCTTGCCCTCAGGTAAATCAGAACCGACCACATAAAAATCTTGGGGATAAATCCAGTGAGTGCCTAGGGGGCCGTGAATTTGAATACCAGTCATGACGGCATAGGTAAATACAGCGCGATCTAGGGTATCTAAAAGATGTTTGACATCATCCGAAATAATTCGAGATGCCAATTTCGTAATTTCGATTAAATTCGGTTTGTCCCCATAGGTAAGGGTTGAAAGAATTTTTTGCCGAATAATGGTTTGTTCAATATCCTGCATATCCATTTCTAGCTTTAGGTGCCCTGATGCCAACTCTTCAACAACCGTTTCTAATGCTCCACAGGCATGGGAAGCGTTTTGAATACCATCTCGATAAACTTTGCCAATATCGCCATGTCTAGAAATAGCAATGTGGGGCATAGCATAAAAAGTAAAACGACGGATGCCATCAACGATAGGGGTATGGTCTGTCGCCGCCGCTAGCCCAGTTTTCCCCATCATGACAAATCCAGCTAAGCTGCAACAATTAAAGGTTTTCCCCCAATATCGAATGACTTCGGCAAATAGGGGTTCTGCGATTTCATCCCGACAAATCGCAATCATACCCATTGTGTTTTCATCACAAAAACCGTAGGCACTCAAGGTTTGGAACGTCTTTCTCATATACTTGCTCATGGGTAACGCCCCTGGAAAGTGGGTAGAGAGCGTTTGATGAAATGCTGGAAACACATTAGGGTCATATCCATTAAGCGTTTGGGGGATAGTTTCGCCAAGCTGATGGACGGGACTCTGGGTCATCTGCTCACTGCTCCTAATTAACTTATGAAATCTGTTGCTGACTAGCTTAACGTTATACTCATTATGTTTTGGCGATCGCTCTCACTGACAGACACGATTGGGAACAGAAGCTAATTAGTACAAAAGAACTACACAAGACAAAAAAGCTTGACTGACAGGAACTAGAGCAAGTCGCCCCTAAAAAGTTGTCCTCATTGGCAAAATAATGTTAGTGATCTCAATCAAAATCGACCACTTTTAGTGCAGGATTGACCCATTTCAGGACAGGAAGTTTACTTACAAGTTCCCCGTCCCCAATTTGATTGTCAAGTTTGTTAAAAGTAGTCTACAAAGTGCTTTGCCTGGATGGAAATGAAGCGGAATTATCCTCAAATAGATGAAGAATATATTTACAAAAAAACCAAAGATTTAACAGTGGAACAGTTGAACTGAACGGAGGGAATACGTGCAAAATATTTCTCTAACGCTTTAATAGTTATCGACAAATTTCATCGAATGAAACTAGTCAAGCAATTTATGAATAAATTTTGTTTAGAGTAGGGAGGGCAGAGACTAGACCTGTCTTGAAAATGTCGGTAGGATAGGAAATTAACTAACGGGACTTAGACATTTTCTCGCCCCTAAAGGGGCTGAAAACCTCTGGCAGCAAGGAAAAGAGGTCGATTAGCTAAAACTGGCTGAAACCCCTGTAAAT
>DATNQL010000367.1:0-7640 GCA_036704025.1 Stenomitos sp. | reverse complement strand
GTGCTGTTCCTCTGGAGTACCTCTACACTCCTCTCACCTCCAACCCCGGTTTGTGAAGAACTATCAAGCGCTTGGTTCAAAAGCCTTACTACCTGGGCTTTCTCAATTGTTAAGAAAGATGCGAGTAATGCATAGCTTTTTTAAGGGGGGCTAGGGGGGATCAAAACGTTGCAGGGCAAGCGTAGAAGACTTGTGTGTACACAGTAGCCTGAAATTCCCCCATGAATCAGGGAGGTTAGGGGGGTGCAAGACTCTCCATAAACTGTTGCCCACAGCAAACAATGAAAGTGATTCTTCGTCAATTTTGCCTTCTGCTTTCTGATTTGAAAGTGGGGTGTAGGGTGTGGGGTGTAGGGTGTAAGGGAGGACTATTTTCATTCATGGCGGTGAATTTTTTTCATCGGGACTGCCTTTCAAGACAGATGTCACTCTACAAACCATTGCCAATTAAAATAAAGGGTGCCCAATAGTAGGGGTGGGAAAAATTGGAACGGTTGTTATTAGCTGCGGTAGTCTCTACCCCAGGTTTGAAGATAGCCCCAAGGCTTCTTTGTGGAGCATCTTTAGCCGTTAGTTTACCTTCCAACAAACTAAGTTGTGCTTGACGCAGTGCTTCGGCTTTAGGCATCGCTTTTTCCGATGTTCCACTAGCTAAATCCTTGTAAAATTGTTGCATCAATAAGCTAGTGCTGGCATCGTTCACTGACCACAGAGAAGCCATCACTGCTTTAGCTCCCCCATTGAGAAAGTAGTAGGCGACACTGGCAATTTCTACCCCATCTTGACGAGGCCCAGCCAATGCCGTTTCGCAAGCGGATAGGACGACTAGGTGAATGTTGCTTAAACCTGTCAAGGTATTAATGTGGGGGATTGTTAGGTTATCACCGGTTCCTAAAACAAGGTAAGACTGATCTGAGCTATCTGGAACAAATACACCGTGAGTGGCAAGGTGCAAAATCTTGTGTCCTGTGAGATTGTCTCGCAGGGTGCGAAAGTCAAAGGCGCGTTTGAGGAACTCCTGCCCCGGATAAATTCCCTGATTATCCTTGGTATTATTTCGCACGATCGCATCTAATTCAGCGGGTACATTCGGCAAAGCATTGAAACCAGACACAGCATCCGATAGCCCCATTGCTAGAACTGAGGTGTTTTGGGTTACCGCTGGCAAGCGATCGCGCATATCTGTCAATTCCGCTGACAGTATGGTATACACGGTATAGTTCTCAATCAGGTACTTTTGCCCGTCAAATAGGGTACTCATGGGGATGTAGCGCGTCACCCGATCCAGGGAAAAGACTAAATTTTTAATAGGATTTGCTTTGAGTTCCGCTTCTAGGGGTTTAATCAACCAGTTGTAGAGTTGGGTACTGGTGGCTTGAACGTCTGCAATATTAGAATTAGGACTTTGCAGTAATTGACGGAACTTGACGGCAGTTTCCCCTAATTCCTGTTGTCCGACATTGACTTCAAATTTCTTGACAACTCCTCCTTGGGAGAACATCACCAACCACAGTTTGTTCTCCAGCACCAAGGGGTAAATTAGGACTGTGCCGGGTTGCGCTTCTACAATTTCTCTCGCCTTCGCCAGTTTCCTGGGATCGAAGAATACATCGTCTTTGGCACGGTTATCGCGGATTTGCTGTTCAATCGTCTGCAACTCTTGGTTATACTGATTTATCAAAGCGGTGAGTTTGTCGTTCAGTTGGCTTTTCTGGCTACAGTTTGTGCGATCGCATTCACTAATCTGGCGTCCTAAAGCAATTAACGATTCACTAGGAGTGGAAATCTGGGTTTCGGTTTGAGTCAGAGGTGCTTTTGGTTTATCACCTGTGGCACTCCCCCCCCTAGCCACTTCTCTGATTTCTTGTACTTTTAATAGTTCTAGTACCTGTTGGGCTTCTTTTACCGCACCTTGAGAGAGTAACAAGTCAGCTAGCTGGCGATAAATGTCAGCAGTTTTCACTCGGTCAAAATCAACCGTTGCATCCAAGAATGATTGCTGTAATTGAGGGGGTAAACCTTGGATACCTCGCCGCACTTCTTCGATTTGGTTAACGGATTGCTTGTAGTGAGCAATGGCAACATTCGACTGATTTAAATCGCGATAAATGCGAGCTAAACCTGCGTAGATATTCGCATCAGCACCAGAGACTTGGTTATCTGTTGTAATGGCTAATGCTTGTTGATAGGTGGCTATAGCTTGTTCTTTACGTCCGAATTTGCGATGGAGACTGCCAATCAGAGTGAGTACTTGCTTTTCCCAAACAGGGTTTTGAGTTTTTCTGGTGAAATCCAAAAAGGTTTGGGCTGATTCCATTGCTTTGGCATCATTTCCCAATTCGCCGTAACCAATACTGAGCATTCGAGTAGCAAACGCTTCCAAGCGAGGGACTTTAATTTCCTGGAAAATTGCCAACGCCTGTTGAGCAAATTCTACAGTTCTTTGCGGTTCTCCTTGAGCAAAGTAGGTAGAAGCGACATTCAATAAAGCTACACCTTCACCTTGGCGGTTTTTCAGTTGCTGCATGGTGGCAAGCGCTTTTTGGTAATAGTCACGGCTTTTGGCATAATCTCCTAACTCATAATAGACATCTCCTAATTCAAACTGGGGTATAGCTTAGGCAGGAGGACTTTTGATTTCGTTGGCGATTTCTAAACTTTTTTGATTTAATTCTAGGGATTTTTGGAAATCGTTCCTATTGTTGTAAAGATTACCCAGATAAGCTAACGCCATTGATTCCAAAGCAGGATTTTTTAATTCTCGTGCTATTGTCAAAGCTTGCTCGATGAAGTCCTTCCCTTTGGTATACTCACCTACTACTTGGTAAGCATCACCCAAATCCATCAAAAATTCGGCTTCCATTTTCCGGTCTTTGTATTTGCGTGCCCAGACTAAACCTGGTTCAGCGACAGCAATGACTTTTTGATATTCTCCTAATGCTTGATAGGCAATACTTAAACTACCTGACGCTATTGATTCAAGTCGAAAATCCTTGAGTTTTTGAGCAATATCTAAACTTTGTTTCGCTGCTTCAATTCCCCGCTCATAGTCTCCCTGAGCATTGTAGGCATCGCTCAGAAACTTCAAAGCAAAAGATTCATCCTGAAAGTTTTGCACTTGTCGAGACTTTAATACTGCTTGGTTTGCAACTTCAATTGCTTTTTGAGTGTTTCCCAAAGCAAGATAAATTTTACTCAAACTATACAAAGCAGAGACTTCATAGGAACCCTGTTTAGACTGTTGCAGAACTGCCAAGCGTTGTTGGGCAAATTCCAGTGCTTTTTGATAGTTCCCTTGGTTATAGTAAATATCGCTTAGTCCATCCAAAGCACTCTGCTCTATATGAGAATTTTCCAGTTGCTTGGCAATTTGCAAGGCTTGAGTTCCCAACTCCAGCGCCTGGGGATGGTTACCCTGTTCGGTATAAGCTTGACTCAGTTCCCGTAATGCATTTGCCTCTATTTTGGGGTCTTTAATTTGTCGTGCAATGGTAAAGGCTTGCTGCGTTAATTCAATAGCTTGAGGGAAGTCCCGCAAATCCATATATAGTTCGCCTAAACCCAGTAGCGCCTCAGCCTCCCAATCGAGTTTACGAAGACTTTGTACGTATGTTAAACGTTGCTTTGCAAAATCGATGGCTGTGTCATAATCCCCAAGATTTTTATAACCCAAACTCAAATTAGTCAAAGCTAATCGCTGGGGTTGCAAAGCGCCTTCTTGTAGAGTTGGAGGTAATTCAGAACTATTAATTTCCCGCACCTTGTCTAAGGCTTGCTGGGCTAATTCAACCTGTTTCTGATATTCTCCCAAGCTGCCATAGGCACTGGCAAGAGTGTTTAAACTCATCGCCTCGCCCAAAGTATCTTTTTGCTCTCGTGCTATTTCTAATTCTCGCTGCTTTAAATCAATATATTTGCGAGAGTCTCCTTGAAAAGAATAAATGACGCTAAGAGCAGACAAAGCAGTTCCTTCCGTCTGTAAGTCTTTAATTTGGCGGGCAATGTTCACCGCTTGTTGTAAAAATTCAATTGCTTTGTCGTTGTCACCTATAATTCGGTAAGCACTTCCCAAATTAGACAAAGCCTGTGCTTCCCATTGGAGATTTTTCTCTTCCCTTGCAAGGGTCAAAACTTCCTGCGCTAACTGAATAACGCGGGTTGCTTCTGCTTTCGCTTGAGCATGTAATCCTCTTGTAGAGAGATTGCTTGTTTTAGAATCTTCAAGCATCATTATCAGCCCTAAAGTTTGGAGTTGGAACTTGCTGTCATTAATTTCCCGTTGAACTGCCAATGATTGCTGGAGAAACTCCACAGCACGTTGTTTGTCACCTTTGAGGCTGTAAGTGTTGCCGATCTGCGATAGTGCTAAATACTCTAGTACCCGCAGTCCCAAGCCTCTAAAGATAAGTAGTGATTGTTGGCGAGTGTCCAAAGCCTGATCATATTTACGTTGGGAGAAATAAACAGCTCCGATTTGTAGTAGCGTAAGGCTTTCCAAGGCACGGTTGCCTACTTCTCGGTTGACAGCTAAGGCTTTCTCAAACCACTCCAAGGCACGGGGATAGTCTTGCAAATCGTAGTAAGTTGCTGCTATCGAGAACAGGGTATATCCTTCTTGAAATCTATCTCCGATTTCTTGCTGAATTGCCAGAGCTTGGTTTAAGCTTTCCAAAGCTTTGGGATATTGTTTTAAATCAGCGTAAGTTCCCCCTAACTTTCGCAGTGTCTTAGCTTCTCCCGCCCTGTCTTTTACCTCCCGACGAATAGCTAAAGCTTGCTGTAAAGTTTCTAAGGCTTTGTCATATTGTTGTTTTAAGTTGTAAACTCTGCCAAGATTATCAAGGGTTTCTCCTTCCCCTACTCTATCTTTTAGCTCCTGGCGAATAGCTAAAGCTTGTTGTAACGTTTCTAATGCTTTATCAGGTTGCGCTAAGTTGTTGTAAACCTCTCCAATATTGTTGAGGGTTTGTCCCATTCCCCTCTTGTCGTTTTGTTGTTGCCGTATTTCTAATATCCGTTGATAGGTAGCGAGTGCTTTTAGATATTCCCCTCGGCGATACTGCTGCACACCATCTTGGAATAATTTATCTACCTCTGTTGCGCTGTTTGGTGTCGCGGGTGTCTGTGCTGAGGCGGAGAGTAGGGGCACGACATGTCGTGCCCTTACAGAACTGGGAAGTAGGGAAGGAGTCAGGGAAAGCAGCAATGTTGTCGTAAACAAGCAGATGGACTTGAGAGGAGGGTGCATGGGGCAAGTCCTGTGTTGGTAGAGGATGACTAGATCTCACGTGCAAAAGTCGATTTTCGCCCCCCTAACCCCCCAATTCTGGGGGGAACCTGAATTCAAAGTCCCCCAAATTTGGGGGATTTAGGGGGCACTCCAGGATTTATGCAAGAGCTCTACTGACGTAACAACATATATCTCATGAGTTGGGAGCTTATGCAGTGCGATCGCTTGACAAAACCACTAGCTGCCGATGCCTACATTTTCTATCAACCCCTACCCCAGAGTTTTCACATAAGAGAAGTTACAATAGCCAGACCGCCCTCTAAACTTGCTTTTCTAAGTGTGGAAACAAACTCTAGACTCACATGACCCCAGCAACAATCGCAACACCCACAAAGGAATCACCCCTTTTGTTTGAGGGAGTAACTTGGAGAGAGTTTAAAGCCGTTGAGCAATTATTAGATCGTCCAGGATATCGCCTCTCTTTCCTGGATGGAGTTTTGGAGATTCGACGAATGCCAGGAGAACCCCACGAAACAGTTAAAAAGAGGATTGCTGCACTGTTAGAGCTTTACCTGCTGATGGCAGGGTTTGACTTTACTCCAACTGGCTCAATGACTCTAGAAAGTGAAGGGGGCGCTGTTAAGCGAGAGGCTGATGAATCCTATAAACTTGCCCCTGGACGAGTGCGTCCCGACCTAGCGATTGAGGTAGTTTTTACTAGTGGCGGCATCAACAAGCTGGATGTATACAAGCGGCTGAAAATAAAGGAAGTGTGGTTTTGGGAAGACGGCGTATTAGATGTTTATCACCTACGGGAAGAGGGCAATACACTTCACTATGAAAAGCTTTCTACTAGTGAGGAAGTAAAAGGCATCGATCTAGATTTGTTGTTACGTTGCATCAATATGGTGAATCATGTGGATGCGATCAAGACGTTTCAGCAGGCACTTCAGAAATAGCCGGGGATAGGCTGTCGCGCTAGATTAGATCCCCCTAAATCTCCTCACTAAAGCTCCGGCTTAAAAAGGGGGACTTTGAGCAAACCGACTTAACCTAATCCCAAATCGGTCACCGCACCGACACTGCTGGAAGATACCAACTTGGCATACTTCGCCAACACACCCGTTGTATACCGAGGTTTGGGCGGTTGCCAGTTGGCACGGCGTCGTTCCAGTTCCTCATCCGACACGTTGAGCTGTAACAACCGTGCAGGGGCATCAATCGTAATCGTATCCCCTTCTTGAATTAATGCGATCGCACCTCCAACCGCTGCCTCTGGTGCCACATGTCCCACAACCATGCCGTAGGTACCCCCAGAAAACCGTCCATCGGTAATTAAACCCACCGCATCGCCTAAACCTGCACCAATCAGTGCAGAAGTGGGAGCTAGCATTTCCCGCATTCCTGGCCCACCTTTTGGCCCTTCATAACGGACTACAATCACATCTCCGGCCTTAATCTGACCCGCAAGAATGGCATCTAGGCACGCTTCCTCGGATTCAAACACTCGTGCAGGGCCAGTAATTTGTGGCTTTTTAACCCCTGTAATTTTCGCTACCGCACCCTCTGTCGCCAAGTTGCCCCGAAGAATCGCTAAGTGTCCTTGAGCATACATCGGATTATCCCAAGGACGAATCACATCCTGGTCTTTCGGTGGTTCCTCCGGAACATCTGCTAACACTTCAGCAATGGTTTGACCCGTGATGGTTAAGGCGTCACCGTGTAAAAGGTCATGCACCAGTAGCATTTTCATCACTTGAGGAATACCACCAGCCCGATGCAAATCGGTTGCCACATATCGACCACTGGGTTTTAGGTCACACAGTACGGGCACTCTAGCACGAATGGTTTCAAAATCATCAAGCGCTAACTCGACTCCAGCCGAATGTGCGATCGCAAGTAAATGTAATACGGCATTCGTAGAACCTCCAATCGCCATAATCACAGAAATTGCATTTTCAAATGCCTTGCGAGTCAGAATTTGGCGAGGCAATAACTGTTTACGAATCGCCTCCACCAGCACAAAAGCAGATTTTTCGGCACTGTCCGCTTTTTCTGCATCCTCAGCTGCCATTGTGGAGGAATACGGCAGACTCATCCCCATCGCTTCAAAGGCAGAAGACATGGTATTAGCCGTATACATGCCGCCGCAAGAACCAGCACCAGGGCAAGCCTTGCGCTCGACTTCCATCAGTTCATTCTCATCAATCTTGCCAGCGCTGTACTCTCCCACCGCTTCAAAGGAACTGACAACCGTCAAGTCGCGCCCATTGTGATGTCCGGGTTTGATAGTTCCCCCGTAGACGAAAATGGCGGGGATGTTCATCCGTGCCATTGCAATCATGGCACCTGGCATATTCTTGTCGCAGCCGCCAATCGCCAGCACCCCATCCATACTCTGACCATTGCA
>DATNQL010000366.1:0-3267 GCA_036704025.1 Stenomitos sp. | reverse complement strand
AGTTTGGTGTCCGTAGTGTTCGCAGAGTTTCAGGGTTAGCCCCAAGGGTGTAGAGAGTTTTAACAACCAAGCGATCGCGCCTCGCACCGGGTTGGATGAACTCTCCCTAATCGCCTCTGTGATGGCAGCAATACGATACCTTTGGAGTCGAGGAACTTGAAACAGTTGTTCTGGGGAGTGTTCCAAGACGTTGAGGGTGTCTGCACCAAAGTGAGCAACCAGTAGCGCGGCCGTCTTTTTTCCAATCCCGCGAAACAGCCCACTAGCAAGGTATTGTTCGATTTCGGGGGCAGTAAGTTCTGGAAACAGGGTAGGGCGATTAACTTGGTTGAACTCCAGCATCTTTTAGGCGGGGTGGTACTATCCCTGATGAATAAAAAGCTTTGCTTTCTGTAATCTTGACTTACACAGCTCCATAGTGCAAATAGTGCCTCACTTTTGTTTAAGAGCCTCTTCTACTTGGGTCAACTTTTGACGTAAGAGTTCCTGTAACTCCCTAAGTTTTTCGGGTTCAGCTTTTGCCAACATCTCGCCAGAGAGTTTTTCCAAGCTTCCCTTGGCTTTTAAGACTTGTTTAGCGGCAGGAGGAGGTGGCGTTGGAGACGAGGTGGCAACCGAAGACATCACTTCGCTGACCAACTTTCGGGTATCTTTAACAGACAGTTTTTCAGCGATGACTTTCTGCGTCGTTTCCACCCGGATTGACTCCGCTTCCTCCTCAATCTTCCCCAAATTCTTGGCGGAAAGTTTCTGCAAGCACATCGCATGAACGCCTTTGAGTCCACTAGACCTGATCGCCGCTTTAAGATCAACAGCCAGAGATAGCATGGGAAAAATGTTGGCATCAATGGAAGCGGGGTTGAGCTGTAAATCCAACAGTAACGCCAGCACGGACTGTTCTCTCTCATCCAAAGAGAGCGCCGCTAAACCCTCAAGTTGTTCTTGCTGGGTCCCCGTCATCAACTCAACCACTTGGTTCATGCATCCCTGTTTGTTCAACCGCCGCACGGCTGTTGAGAGGATGCGGGGGATAGAAGGAGCATCTAGACCCGTATGGTCAGCCAATTCCCGGACGATTGCCTCCGCTTTATCGAGAGGATTGAGGTCTTCCCGATGCAGGGAGGTCAATAGAGCCTTGCGGTGGAGAGCGACGGGTTCGGGAATAACCACAGCTTGTAGGCTCTCCCAGCCTAAAGCTTTGGCACTTCGCCAACGCCGCTCCCCATCAAATATCACCAAGTCTCCCCGTTGAATTAAAATAATCGGCTCTAGCTGTCCATCACTTAAGAGCGATCGGGACATGGACTCGATACTTTCGGGCAAAAATGTCTGCCTGGGTTGCTCTGGGTTTGGTTCAATCTGCTCGAGTGGAATAGACAGAATACCCGCCTGAGATTGCAATTGAGACCGCAGTGCGGTGAGAGGAGCTTCTAATTCAGTGGAACCCTTAGCACGAAGTTCTTCAATCTCGGCTTTGAGTCGCTGAATTTCTGCCTCGGCTTCCGATAACTGCAATTCTTTCTGTGCAGCCGAAAAGTAATTGTTAATGTTGGGAGCTTTACGACCACTCATGATGATTTTTTAGCTTTCTTCTGATTCGGTTTTCCGATTAGATTTGCCAAATGTGAGGCGATTTCTTTAAAATCACCCAAAGCTGGATGAGTTTTGCGATAAAGGTGTATTGGCAACCCTTGTCCCGTCGCATTGATAAATTCAGCACTATTGCGAATAGCTGGAAAGACGCGGATGTTCATTGGTTCTAGCTGAGCAGGTAAGGATTCCTTGATCTGTCGATGTGCCGCTTTTCGGGAATCATATTGGCTCGGCACGAATCCCAGGATTTCCGGAGTTGGTTTTAGGCGTAAGTGCCGACAATGGTAGTAGTACCACTCCAGTAAATGAGCAGAACCCTGAATTGACTTCGGTTCGAGTTGCACGGGAACTACTAAGTGTGTGCAAGCCGCCAGTGCCATCAACGGCAAAGGACCAAGGGTAGCTGGACAGTCAAAAATAATCAGGTCATGTTCTAAGGGATAGTCGGTTAAGCAGTCCCCTAACAGGTAAGCTCCGCGTTTGTGCAATACCAGCTCATCTGCCGTTTGTGTTAGTACCATCCCACCCTGACAGATGACCACCTGGGATGTGTATTCGCTCCAGCAAGGAGTAAGCGGCCAGTTCCCGTCAAACTTATCTGTGAGTACAGCGGCTAGTGTTTGTTCGGGTTCGGGCGGATTCAATCCACAAAAGAGCGTCAGCGAACCTTGGGGGTCGAGATCAAAGAGCGCGACGTTGAAGCCGCGTTGCCCTAGTTCATAAGCCAGATGAACCGAAAGTGTGGTTTTGCCACTGCCACCGGCATTACTGATGACAGCTAATCGAATTTGCATACCAACGAAAAAGTTGAGTGCTATGTGAGCATCATATAAAGATTGGCAGGGACGCTGCCTTTACCAATTCAGCAGAACAGCCGTCGTCGCCATAGAACCCATTTGACATCTTACGGAGCCTAAATTAAGGTACTCAAAGCCGTCTCACCCGCTCCGATGTTGTATTCCAGCGACCTCACCGATGAAGAATGGGCAGGACTTACGCAACTGGCACATAGCCACAGAAAATTTGACCGCCAAATAGAACGTTAGTACTAATCAGCGGGGGAGTAGCGAACAATAAAGAGAATGTTTTTGAAGACGTAAAAGCGCATTGATGAGAAAATTAGTTTGAGTGTCAGACAAGACCGATAATGAAGTTCACAAAACTCAACGGAAGTTGTACAAGAGGTGTGTAAAGTTCGTTGGAAAGTTGAGGAGTTTCACAGAGAATTTAAACAATTAACTGGTGTTGAATCATGTCAATGTCGTAAAGGGCGGATTCAAAGAAATCATATTGCTTGTGCAATTTTAGTTTGGCTTAGGCTTAAAAGTCTGGCTTACAAAACTGGTCAAACAATTTATCAAATTAAGCACTCGTTGCTGTCAAATTATTTAAAGGAAACTCAAGTATTTAGGGGGATTAGCCAAAAACCGCAAAGTGATAATTGAAACCGAAGCAAATAAACTCCAAGAGATTCGCTTAGATAAATTAGCTGAATCATTGCAGAGTGAAGCTTTTACCTCTGTCCAACTCAATTTAGATAAACCGAAAACCGTTTGGGGGGCAACTGTTGAAGTTGAACTACCACAGCTTGAAGGAACGAGAACAATTGCTATCGTCATGAATGCCTCAACCTTCGCTCAAGCCAGTGATATTGACTATTTTATTACCAATGTT
>DATNQL010000365.1:0-3434 GCA_036704025.1 Stenomitos sp. | reverse complement strand
CTGCCTTCTGCCTTCTTACACTAGTTTGGCGGATGCTCACCTTTAATCTCAGCTAATGGCTGAGAGGTGGCTTCCGGTAAAGGCAGCTTTTTCGGGGCTGGGGGAAATAGGGGGGGGAAATCCTTCTGGCTATTGAGCGGCATCGTGGGGGCTACTAGCTCAACGTTAGGCTGGGTTGGCTCATGTTTTTGTACAACTTTGGAAGTTGCACTGTCAGCCGTTGCATTAATGGCGCTACTGACGGGTTCGATTGTCTGAGCCACTTGGACTTGTTGTTGCAATTGCTCTGTAGAGGAAACCAGTTTACCCAACCCATTGACTAACTGCTTGAGATTTTCGCGGAAGGCTGGATCACCCGTTAAATCATCTAAATCCGAGGTAATTTTTTGGGCATTTTCAAACGTTGCCCTTGCTGAATCCAGAGTTTGTTGCAAGAGGACTACGTTATTCGGGTTATTTAGGGATGTGGAGATGTCACGCAGATTAGCGGATGCAGTTGCGGCATTAGCGGAGAGGGTTTCTAAATTCTTGAGCAATCCGCCCACATTAATCTGACCCGCTGTAGTGTTAAGCTTACCAGCGGCAGAGCTGAGCTGCGCGGATATCGGTGTGAAGCCGGCTACCAGTCCACGCAATTGATCGCTGGTTTGACGGACACTATCTAACGTTCCAACCAAACCGGCTCGATTCGTAGCCACCAAATTATTGGCGGTAGCAACCAATTTGGTCAACTCACCAGCGGTCAAGCTATATTGATTAGCCGTGCTACTTAAGCTATCCGCCGTGTTGCCAAAGCGACTTGCGGCAAAACCAACTTGAGCAACTGTTTGATTGGCGGTCTTACTCAGTGTATTCGCTGTTTTCGAGAAACTGCCTAATTCTTGTCGGGCAGCGCTTGACAAAAGAGACAACTCTTTGGTGAGTTGCGTAACGCTTATAGCGGCAACGGCTGCGTTTTGAGTTAACGTTTCAACGTTGCCAAAAAATTTGGGGTCGGTATAAACTTCAGCGAGGCGAATGGTGTTGCGGAGCAATTCTTCAAAACTGACACCAATCCGACCCTGGAGACGATCATTGTCACAAATTACGAGAGCGGAATTGCATTGACGACTCCGAGGATTGAGCGATTCCGCTCCCGCTGGTAACGTTGTTCGGGGGGTGATGTCAATTGAGGCTTCGCCAACTAAACCGGCTTGATTGGCTTCAATGACTACATTTTTAGGGATTAACAAGTCAGGGTTCGTAATCTCAACAGTGGCATTAACGCCATTGGTTTCCGGTGAAATCTCCGTGATTCTCCCCACCTTTACCCCGCGATAGCGTACCATCGCACCCGTTTTCATGCCCGCAACATTGGTAAATTTGACGATGAACTGGTAGCTACGATCGCCAAACGTTTGGTCTTTGATCCAAAGTACCAAACCAACAAATACAGCGAGTCCTACCAGAATTAATAATCCAACAGAGCCTTCTCGAACTGTTCGCGATCGCATGATTTTTCTTCCTTCGCTATTAGCTGTTAACTGTTAGCTTTCTGCTCTCTACCTCTTACCCAGAACTAATACTGAATTACAAATAACAGCTAAGCGCCTGTGAACTGATCGCTATCTACTATATTAGGTATCCTACCCAATCGCCTGAATGGGTCCAGTGACACTAGCACTAAAAAATTGCCGTACTAGAGGATTATCTGTCGTATCAATCTCATTAACCTTACCTTGCCACTGTATTTTGCCTCTGTAGAGGAACACAACCCGGTCAGTCGTGCGGCGAATCGTACTGTCTTGGTGGGTTACCATGACGTAAGAACCGCAACCCCCATCGGCAAACTGGAGTTGACGGACTAAATCCTCAATAACGGTGGAAGCGATCGGGTCAAGACCCGCTGTTGGTTCATCGTACAGCAAAACTTGGGGGTTGTCCTTGGCATTATCGGGATTAGCCATGATGGCACGGGCAAAACTGACTCGTTTACGCATCCCTCCAGATAACTCAGAGGGGTAGCGGCTGCCGATACCGGGTAAACCAACCATCTCCAGGCTGCGCGCCACCAAGTCCCGAATCCGCCTTCGCGGTAATTTTGAGTGCTGGTAAAGCAAGAAACCCACATTCTCGTCCACCGTCAACGAGTCGAACAACGCCGCCTGCTGAAACACCATACCAATACCAATCGGGTCTTCAGCATCCTCGATTAAACCTTGGCGCTGTTGCCCTGCCACATAAATTTCCCCAGCCTCAACGGGAGTGAGACCCGCAATAATTCGCAGAATGGTGGATTTCCCGGTGCCAGAGGGACCAATAATCCCCAGCGCCTCGCCCCGATAAATGGTTAAGTCAACATTATCCAGGATGACATTATCACCAAAAGACTTGCTAACTCCCTTTAGTTCAATCAGGGGTTCTATCATGTCGAATTGCAGGTTAATACGTTGAAGGTTAACAGATTATTGGTTAACAGGGTAACAAGTGGCAGGTTAAAACGTTTAACCTGCAAACGTTCCAACCTTCCAACTTTCATCCTGCGTTGAATTAGCGAACGCCATTGGCTGTAGCGGCTGAATGGGCCTCTGATGAGGCTTCTAAGCCAAAAACGCGGCTAAAGGCTTTTTCTACCTTGTAACCGGAGTCGATGGATTCGAGGGGGTCTTTGCGTAGACGGTGACGCAGACATAAGGTGATTACACGGCGGATATCATCCACGGTGACTTCGTTGCGTCCTTCCAAGGCCGCCAGGGCTTTGGCGGCACGATTGGTCACAATATCACCCCTGAGTCCATCCACATCGAGTTCTGAGCAGACTTGAGAAATTTTGACTCGCAAGTCGTAGTCTAGCTCGACTTGAGGCAGTAGCTGTTGAGCGGCAACGAGCTTTTGCTGCATGGCTTCTTGCTCAGGTTGATACTGCTCCATGAAGGCTTGGGGATTTTGGTCAAATCCGGCCCGTTGTTCCACAATCTCGACACGCAAGGCTGGCTCTTTGACGGTGTGGATTTCGGCGTGCATCCCAAAGCGATCGAGCAGTTGCGGACGCAGTTCGCCTTCTTCGGGGTTGCCGGAACCGACGAGCACAAAGCGGGCAGGGTGACGAATGGAGATGCCTTCTCGTTCAACGGTGTTCCAACCACTGGCAGCGGAGTCTAGGAGAACATCGACTAAGTGGTCGTCTAATAGGTTGACTTCGTCTACATAGAGGATGCCGCGATTGGCTTTGGCTAGCAATCCGGGTTCAAAGGCTTTCACGCCTTCGGATAAGGCTTTTTCGATATCAATGGTGCCGCAGACTCGGTCTTCGGTTGCGCCTAAGGGGAGGTCAACCATTGGGACTTTCTTCTTGACAATTGACGGGTTTTGTGATGAGCTATTATCACTCATCCAGTCAGGGTCGTTGGGGTCGCTGTTAAAGGGGTCGTCGGCAATTACATCAATTTCTGGTA
>DATNQL010000364.1:0-5599 GCA_036704025.1 Stenomitos sp. | reverse complement strand
GCTGCAAGCAGATCGCCAGGGTGGCTGTTCAATGAGAACCTCTTTAAATCTCTTAACACAATCACCCATCCCAAGACTCTTGTTTCAACCCCTGAAGGTCATGCTAACCCCAATCGTGATTACTGGACCGACGCTCTAGGGGTGAAAGTGAACTAATTCCCCAGACTCGGTTATCAATCCTTCGGCTAGCAGCAGTTGATCCAAGCCATCAATCAAGCCATTGAGCTGGTGAAGGTAAGGACAAGATACTATCGTGCCGTTACAAGCCGATAAAGGGATAGAATCCGTCATACCTTGAATATGTTCTTCCAGCCCATCCGGTACTTTTGTGCATAGCCTATTCACCCACTCGACCAAGCGCTTTTCACCCGGATGAGGAACAGAGTTAACTGCAAAAATAATATCAAAATAACTTGCGAATAAAGCTGCTGTGCGATGAATAATGCTGACAGAATCCTGGCGCTTAATCGCCGATTCTAACTGGTGAGTATAAGCCGATATATGGCGTCGAACAATCGGATAATTTTTGGCAATAATCGCCCTTTTTAATCTTTCGGGATAAGGTTGATTGGCTTTTTGTTGTAACTCTTTTAACCACCCTTTTGGGTCATATAAACCGACAGAAGTCAAGATATTCCACCAAAAACAGGTAGAATAACCAACCGAAGCTTGATGATAAACCAATACGCGATCAATCTGTTCTTCAATCCATTGAGATGTGCGATACATCAGATCCACCCCACTCCCAGAATCAATATCAATCCACTCATCCCCCGTTTCCCAAAATTGATTGTTAATTTCTATCCGTTCAGCGAATTCTTGAGCAATTGTCTGCCGCATTTCTAAAGGAATATCGCTCTGAATGTAGACATAGAAATCATAATCGGATGCCTCATTGGCAGCGCCACTCGTTTGGGAACCCGCTAAAGCTACAGCCACAACTTGAGGCAAGGCCGCAAATTTCGCGGCGATGGCTTTGGCTAAAGGAGGAACTTCTTGCAGGTGAGGAATGTTGTATATCATGCCATTGATTCAACCAGTCTGAAGTATAAAGGATGAATGATAAAAAATATCGTACAGACCTGACGATGTGCCGCTACGCTAACCCCCCAATTTCTTGATGGAAATTGAGCCGGTGAGGTAATTTCATCCTTCATACTTCAGTTAATTCGGTGTGGTCTATCGCCTCAAACAACAACGGCTGTGCGGAATTTGATCTCGCTATCCGTGTACTGTGGAACCCAACCTTCTGTCGTGGTGAAGTAACGTACCGCTTTAATTCGTCGTGATGGAGTTAAATAAAACCAGTGTTCTGTGTTGGCGGGAACATTGATGTATTCTTCCGGTTGCACCGTCACTTCCACCTGGCTACCATCCGGACGTACAAAGCCAAAGATGCCCTCACCGGCAACGATATAGCGCACTTCGTCATCAGCGTGGTAATGACAACGGTCGAATTTGGACAGGAGGGTGTCGAGATTCGGTACCTCTGGATGCAGTACCACTAAGTCACGCGACTGATAGCCAGCCGACATTTTGAGTTGTTCAAAGTACTGATCCAGCGCTTGGAGTACCTGTTCCTTCTCCTCATCGCTCAATGCATCTTTCACGAGTAAAGCCTGAATTTCTGGATTATCCCCAACAGGCCAGCGATTGAGCTGAACGTTTAGAGGAGCCAATTCCCGCTCCAGATCATCCAGTTCTGTGTAGGTTGTCCCATCTTCAAGTTGCAAAATTGCCACAATACACCTCCAGGTTGCAAGAGTTAGGCGACATTTCTCATAGTAATTGCTCGGTATGGGAACAGGTGACCGATTGTACTGGCTCTCCTGTTCCTTTGGGAAAAACCGCCCCATCTCTAGTACCGGGATGATTGTTGCATCATCAGTTGACTGGATAGCTAGGAGTCTTTAGCGATCTGTGCCACGGCGGCCAAGACAGCCTCATGAATCAACCCATTACTGGCAATAATTCCCTGATTATTCACCAGCTTGGCTCCAAATGAAAAGTCTAAAGGCTGACCATACATATCCGTTACTCGTCCCCCTGCTTCTTCGACCATAATCACTCCGGCGGCATGATCCCAAGTATTTTGCCGTTTCTCGGAAGTAATTGGAAACGGTAGACGGAGATAGAGCGCCGCTTCACCTCGTGCGACTACCCCATATTTGGCTTGAGAGTCGAGCTGCCACGGGTCAGCCGTCAGTCCTACAGCTTGCACCACTGCTTCTTGTAAGGTCGGATTACTATGCTCCGATACAATACTCTTGGCGAATCGGCGTAAACTTTTCTCTGAAGCGTCGGTAACGTGAATTGGACGTGGCGCTCCTCCGGCTAAGGGAATCATCGTAGCTCCCTGACCCCGCACCGCCACAAACAGCACACCTCGTTCTCCATCCGGTTGGGTCAAATCAACGGGTAAAGCTGGGCAACCTAAAAGACCGACCTTCAACTCACCCGCTTCAACCAGGGCTAGGGCGATCGCATATTGGTCACCTCGGATATATCCTTTTGTCCCATCAATCGGGTCTAAAGTCCAGTATCGAGATTTGACTTGAGCATTTCCTCGATCAATCCAAGCCGCAACGGACTCAGGCGTTGCACTGGGTAGGTAAGCTTGAACATATTGGGTCACCCGTGCCAACTGATCAATTTGGGTTCGCAACAAGCTGGAATCTTCTTCACCAATCACCGGGTCATTGGGAAAAGCTTCTCCTAGGGCTTGACAAATAATCGCTTGTGCGCTGAAGTCAGCCACCGTCACAGGCGTGCGATCGGGTTTGGCGATGGCTAACGAGCCTTGTTCTCGACGCACTTGTTCACATAACTGGGCAGCCGTGGTTACGGCTGCGATGGCTACCTGTTTCTCTCGCTCGTACAACATGATGAATGCTCTTTTCGGGATTGGTCGATGCTACAACGTCCAATCAGACTATCCTACTGAACAGGAGATGATACGAAGTTGCATTCAAACATAGTCGTTGGGACAGACGCGGGGACATCCAGAGCAAGAAGATGCTACATGTGAATGCAACTGGGTATGAGTTTAATCACTCGCCGTCCCGCTATCACGTTCCGAGTCAAGGGGGGCTGAAACCGTATACCTCTGCTTCTGAGCCGATGTACCCGGAGCTGGAGCGAACGACCGATGGAGGCTATTGTTGCTCAGAGGATTGTGAAAGAATGAGCCGGTTTGAGGGGGTAGTGTGGGGTCAAGAGCAATCTCGACCAGGCTTTTCACCACACCGGTCAGGGGAATCGCCAAAATTACCCCCAATAGCCCTCCCACTCTGGCTCCCAATAGCAGAGAGACAAAGATAACCACGGGCGATAAACCCGTTAAGTTGCCCATAATCCGGGGCGCAATTAAATTATCTTTGACCTGTTGTAGTGCGATCGCAATTCCCAACACTTCCAACGCTAGCCACCAATCGATAAACGCCACCACAATCACCACGGTGGCAATGCCTAAAGTCGCGCCGATAAATGGAATGACTTCCATTAACCCGATAAAAACGGCAAACAGCAGGAAAAAAGGCACCTTCAGCGCCCAAAACGTCGGCGTGAGGGTAACCGCCATAAACACACCCAACAGCAGCTGACCTGTCACAAACCGTTGTAAATTGCGCTCTAGGGATTGGGTTAACTCATCTCGAATGGTTGGGGACAGTAAACTGGTTAGACCGCGCCAAACCCGCTCACCATCGATGAGCATGTAAAACGAAATCACCAGGATTAAAATCAAGTCCAAAACCCAGTTAAATGTACCGACGACTAACCCGACACCCGTAGACGCGATCGCTTCTGCCTGAGCTTGTACCCGCGCCAAGAGTTGGGATGCTAAAATCCGCACATCAAACGGCAAATTATGCGCCACACTCCAAGCTTGGAAGCTTGCCAACTGTTGTTGACCTTGTTCCAAGAGCGAGGGTAAGTTCGTTACCAATTGCCGCCCTTGGTTAAATACAGGCGGTGCAAGGGTTAGCGCAATAAAAACAACGGCAATAGCCGTCCCTAAATAGACGAATACAGCCGCCAAACTCCGAGGCAAGAAGGGTTGAACAACAGCGACCGCATAGTTGAGCAAAAAGGCAAGTAGAGCCGCTGTGAGCAAAATGCTGATTAATTCACCCACATAGCTCAGGGCATTCAGCGTTACCCAACCTGTCACTAAGACGAGTAGCCAAGTAATCAGGAACTGTTGGACAGGTGAAAAGATAGACTTCATCGAGGTTCTGTTGTTCGGCAATCCACTCCCTTTAAGGCAGTGGTTCGTAGCATAATTACCACCCTATTATGGGGTATGACTCAGGACTACAAACTACTAATGGCGATTAGTTCCCAGGTCTGAGGTCAGGCACTGGAAAAACTAGATAAAGTTAACCTAGAGTTTTTTGGCTCTAGCGCTATTTAGCTCTAGGCTATTGCTAGCAACAATAACTGTCAATTATCGAATCAGCCCACTTAGGAGGGAAACCATGACTCTTGCCATTATGGAAACGGAGAAAGGCACCATTAACCTGGAGTTGTTTGACCAGGATGCACCGAATACGGTGAAGAATTTTGTAGACTTAGCGGAAAAAGGGTTTTACGACGGCCTCACTTTCCACCGTGTCATCCCTAATTTTATGATTCAAGGGGGCTGTCCTCAAGGAACGGGAACGGGTGGCCCTGGTTACAAAATTAAGTGTGAAATTAATTCCAATAAGCACTTAGCGGGGACTTTGTCAATGGCTCATGCGGGTCGTGATACGGGGGGGAGTCAATTCTTTATTTGCCACGCTCCTCAACCTCATTTAGATGGAGTACACACGACTTTTGGTCAAACCAAGGATATGGATGTAGTTAATGCAATCCGTAAGGGTGACAAGATTCTTTCGGTCAAGATTGAACGATAGCCGAGATGCCTTTTAGCGATGCCTAGAGCTCGCTAACGGAGGGAGACAGTCTATTTCACGGTTGAGGTTTGGGAAAGGCGATCGCTACGGCAACGGTTCGCGTAGGGAGTACCTAGCGATCGCATACATTGTTCAGAATAGCTGCACCCTCTAATCGCTTCCTTGCATCAAGGAGTTGGTTCAGTCATCTCAAACGGTAAAAACCCTAACCTAAATGTTGCTGAACGACTTGAACCAATTCAGATGTCCAATGTTCGGCAACATCAGCCGACTCGGCTTCGACCATCACCCGGATCAGCGGTTCTGTACCCGAAGCGCGCACGAGAATGCGTCCCAGACCTGCCATTGCGGCCTCTGCTTGGGCGATCGCATGACTGACCGCATCACAATCTTGCCAGTTCAGTCGGCGTTCGCGGTCTTCCACTCGCACATTCCGTAGCAATTGAGGGTAAGGTTGGAAGCTTTGATCCACGAGTTGAGTTAAAGGCGCTCCCGATTGGCGCACCAAGGAGGCCAAATGTAAAGCGGTTAACATGCCATCGCCTGTCATATTGTAGTGGTGGCAGAGAATATGTCCCGACTGCTCACCGCCCAGCATGGCTCCAGTGCGCTGCATTTCCGCCTGAACATATTGGTCGCCCACCGCCGTTCTGACCAAGGAACCGCCCAACTGATTCCAAGCGCGCTCAAAGCCCAGATTA
>DATNQL010000363.1:0-7122 GCA_036704025.1 Stenomitos sp. | reverse complement strand
CGTTGTACTAGAGGCTTAGTTTGTAATTCCTCTTCTTCGGGTGCTGTTTCCTGGCGTTGCACTAAAGGCTTCGCCTGCAACTCCTCTTCTTCGGGTGCTGTTTCCTGGCGTTGTACTAGAGGCTTAGTTTGTAATTCCTCTTCTTCGGGTGCTGCATCTTGGCGTTGTACTAGAGGCTTAGCTTGCAATTCCTCTTCTTGCGGGGGTTCTTCCTGGCGTTGCACTAGAGGTGTAATTTGGCTTGCCAGAGGCTTCATCTGCACCTCTTCTTCCTCTGGTTCCGTTCCCTGCCGTTGGAGTGGCTGGCTAGCTGGGGCATTCATGCTCATGACCTGAGCGGCTACTGAGTCAGCTTCCTGCTCGTATTTGTCCCCTGGTGCACCGATCGCCAGCTTAAACTGAATGTCTCCTGGTGTACTATCCTGTACCTTGACTCGACCAAAGTTGTGACCAAAACGGGCTGCTCTCTCTGATTGGGCTTCGATGTCTGGGGTCTCTTCGTTTTCGAGGTCTGCTGAGGTTGGGTCAGTCTCGTTGCTCAAAGGACGATGTCGGAACAAGTCAGCTTCTGTTGCTGATGAAGAGGGCTGTGTTCGTGTTTTTTTCTGGATTCGATGTCCTGTATACATTTGAGCAGTCCTCTCTATAAGAGTTGTGCCAGCCGTGAGCCAATTGCTTTTATTTGGCAACTTGGTATAATGGTAAGCTCTTTTTAAGCCTGTTGCATTAGTTCTAAAGTCGAAGATTTGCGATCGCGACAAACCCTTGCCATTCTTTGTTCATCAAGCAATCTCCACATAGCAGAATACTTAAAATCCTTCGTTAGAGGGATTTCAGAACTTGAGAATAAGTTTCAATGGGTTGGAGTAAGACTAGGCAATCCTGAAGCTGCGACTGCGCCCATTAGCTAAAGCTCTGTTCGCTTTAATCCTCAGGCTCATGGGTCTCAGGGAGCAGGGTAATAGAAGCCGACTAGCTGGATACGCAATCAGGCTCTGTCACAGTATTTCAACAGGCAAAATCCGCCATGAAAACCATTCGCCATCTGCTAGTCATTCTGTCCCTGACAGGAGCCATTGCAGCCAAACCCTTGTCTGCACAACCCATCGTTCCCGCCGCCGATGGCACCGACACCGTAGTTACTCCTAAGGGTAACCAGCTCGACATCACGGGAGGCCGTTTATCCGGGGATGGAGCGAATCTCTTTCACAGTTTTTCTCAGTTTGGTCTTAACGCTAATCAGACTGCAAATTTCCTCTCTAACCCAAATATTCAGAATATTCTGGGGCGTGTTACTGGTGGCAACCCTTCCATCATTAACGGTCTAATTCAGGTAACAGGGGGCAACAATTCCAAATTATATTTGATGAACCCTGCTGGGATTGTTTTTGGTTCCGGTGCTAGCTTGAATGTCCCGGCTGACTTTACTGCCACTACGGCTAACGGGATTGGTTTTGGCAATAACTGGTTTAACGCTACTGGGACGAATGATTATTCGACGTTAGTGGGAACGCCCAGCACCTTTGCTTTTACAACGAGTCAGCCCGGAAGCATTATTAATGCTGGCAACTTAGCCGTGAATCAAGGGCAGAACTTAACCTTAGTGGGTGGCACTGTTGTCAATACGGGGCAACTTACAGCACCTTCTGGGACGATTACAATGACGGCTGTACCTGGGTCGAATTTAGTTCGCCTAAGCCAAGCTGGACATTTGTTGAGTTTGGAGATTGATCCAACCGCAGCTGCTGCTGATTCAGGAATTACACCCCTTTCCTTGCCGCAGTTGCTCACTGGAGGTGCTGGAAGTGTGGCAACAGGCGTCACGGTTAACCGTTCAGGGCAGGCAGTACTCACGAATTCTGGAAGGATTATTTCCAGCCAGACGGGGACGGCTACTGCCTCTGGCACTCTCGATGTCTCTGGACAACTGGGCGGTTCAGTCCATGTCTTGGGCAATAAAGTTGAACTGTTGGGTGCCACTATTCATGCTTCAGGTATTAATGGCGGTGGCGCGGTTCTTATTGGTGGGGATTATCAGGGGAAAGGCAGCGTTCCGAATGCCTCCCAAACCCTGGTGAGTCAGGACTCCGTGATTTCTGCTGACGCCCTCAATCAGGGTAATGGTGGTCGAATCATAGCCTATGCAACGGAGACTGCCAAAATCGATGGGACATTAACCGCACGGGGAGGGGCTGTTGCTGGAAATGGCGGCTTGATTGAAACCTCTGGTAAGCAGTTTCTCAATCTCACCAGTACTCCAGATGCTTCTGCTCCTAATGGTAAAGGTGGGACTTGGCTGATTGACCCGACGGATATCACGATTGTAAATGGCGGTGGAGGTGCGATCGGGACGAATCAGGTAGATGTTGCCAATATCAACACGGTGTTGAATAGCGGCACTAACGTCACCATTACAACGGATATCGGAGGCACTGACCAAGGTAACATTACCCAGAATGCTGGTGCCAATATTAACAAGACCGCAGGTAGAGACGCTAATCTCACCTTAGAGGCTGACAACGACATCATTCTGAATGCGGGAATCAGTTCTACTAGCGGCAAGCTAAATTTGAACCTGAATGCCAACAGGGATAATAGCGGGGCAGGAAGAGTTGAAATCAATGGTGCTATCTCAACATTCGGTGGAAATATCACCGCCAAGGGGACAAGTAACGGCACTGATATACATGGCATCTTAGTCAACAGTCCGATCAACTCCGCAGGTGGAAGTATCACCTTTAATGGGACTAGTTTGGGGACTGGCGACTCGGCTGGCATCTTCATTAATGACAATATCGCCTCTGGGGGTGGGGAAATCTTCTTTACCGGGAATACCAGCAGCTTTGTTGGCATCTTGAACAAAGAAGCAAGTACGATCAACTCCGGAGGTGGGAAGATTACCTTCAACGGGACTAGTACCGGGACTACCACCGGGATTGGTAGGCGTCCAAGAGGTATCAGTTCTGAAGGACGTGTCGTCTCAGGGGGTGGGGATATCCTCTTCACCGGGAATAGCCTCATCGATAGTGGCATCTTTAACGACAACTTGATCGACTCCGGGGGGGGAAATATTACCTTCAACGGCACGAGTAGCGGGGATGATACCTTGGCAAGAGCCATCTTCGTTAACGGGACTATCACCTCAGGAGGCGGTGACATTGACTTTACTGGTAATAGCCGCAATCCTGGCATTTTTGTCCCAAACGCCACAATTACTTCTGGGCAAGGGAATCTTACTTTAACCGCTGACCGAATAATTCTTGATGGTACTGCGACTGGCACTGGCAATTTGCTCTTGCAACCCCTTACCCCCAATCTCACTCTAGACATCGGCGGAAGCTTCTTGGATGCAGCCGCACTAGAACGATTCAATGGCTTCGCCTCCACCACCATCGGAGGCAATAACAACAGTGGTGATATTACTCTGAGCGATAACGTTACGTTCAATACTCCAGTCACGCTGCGATCGCAAAATGAACTCAACACCACAGGTTTTACCCTGACTGGCACAGGTGACATTACTCTACTCGCCAACCAAACCATTACCACTGGTAGTATCACTAATCCAGGTGGGCGAATTACCATAACTAGCAACAGTGGCAATATCGATACGAGTGCTGGAACGCTCAACACTAGCTCGACGAATGGGAATGGAGGAGCGATCGCTCTCTCTGCTAGTGGCAACGTTGCTACAGGTAATATTTTGTCAAATGGTGCTGCTCAGGGTGGAGATATTAGCTTAACGAGTCGGAGTGGAGCCGTTACCAGTGGTAACTTAAACGCTTCAGGGGTCAATCAAGGTGGCGCGATCGCAATTTCGGCTCGGACTCAGATTACGACTGGGATAATAGATTCCAGTTCTACTTTGGGTAACGCTGGCAATGTAACCCTTGACCCTCTGGGTGATATTCAAGTCAACTCTATCAATGCCCAAGGTGGCACATCTGGCAGGGGAGGAAGCGTTGATATTACAACAGACCAGTTTTTCCGGGCAACGGGCAGTTTTAGCGATCGCAATGGTATCGCAGCCAGTATTTCTACAGCAGGTGGAATTGGAGGGGGTTCAATTGCCCTTCGGCATGGAGGAGGATTGCTGGGAACTCCCTTTAATGTAGGAAATCTAACCATTAACGGGACGGCGGGTGCCATTACGGGTGGTTTAGATACAATTTCACCGTTGCGATCGTTTCCAGGTCCTTTCACTCTAGGCAACATCCGCATCATTACTCCGTTTGTATTCGATGAAACGGTGTTTATCAAACCCCTAAATCAGCCATTAGGGCAACCCAAGTCAGCCATCAGTCTCGATGCAGTTGACACGCTGACGATTGATGCAGCGTTTGCTGAAGCGGAGGAATTCTTCGCTAAGGAGTTTGAGCAATATCTGGGACTACAAACGACTCAGATTAAATCGTTAGAAGAAGCTAGAGGAACGCTTCGCAAAAATCAGAGAGCGACGGGTATAAAATCAGCACTGATTTATGCCATATTCGTACCGGCGACCTCAGCATCAGAGGCGTCAGGAGATTCGGTTAAGCCACAATCTGAGAATCAAACTCAACGCCTGCTCAATCGCACCCCGCAGCCGGACGATCAATTAAAGCTAATCTTAGTCACAGCAGAGGGAAAACAAATTCAGCGGCGTGTGCCGGACACAACACGAGCCAAAGTGCTAGAAGTGGCGAAAACATTCCGAGGAAATGTTACCGATTCCAGGCAACCGAGCAAGGATTATTTACCAGCCGCGCAGCAACTTTATCAATGGCTGGTGGCACCGATTGAGTCAGAATTACAAGCGCAAGGTATCCAAAATCTGGTGTATATCACGGATGTAGGCTTACGTTCCGTACCACTGGCTGCCCTCTACGAAGGTCGAAGATTTTTGATTGAGCGATACAGTGTGGGTAGGATGCCCAGTTTCAGCTTAACGGATACCCGCTACCAAGACATCAAAACGTCTCAAGTACTGGCGATGGGGGCATCAAAATTCATCACTCAAAATCCCTTACCAGCAGTACCGTTAGAGTTATCTGTGATTACACCTATGTTGTGGCAGGGGAAGTCTTACCTCAACAACGCTTTTACATTAGACAATCTGAAAATCCAACGCCGCCAGAAGCCTTTTGGTATCATTCACCTCGCTACCCATGCTCACTTTAAACCTGGGGCACCGAGTAACTCTTACATTCAGCTAGGAAACGGTAAGCTATCGCTCAACCAACTGCGGCAGTTAGCTTGGAATAACCCACCTGTGGAGTTATTGGTACTGAGTGCCTGTCGCACGGCATTGGGCGATCGCGAGGCAGAATTAGGCTTTGGGGGATTAGCCGTGCAGGCGGGTGTTAAGTCAGCGTTAGGGAGTCTGTGGAACATCAGTGATGAAGGAACATTAGGGCTGATGAGTGAGTTTTATCAGCAGTTGAAGACGGCACCCACTAAATCTGAAGCGCTGCGGCAGGCACAATTGGCGATGCTTAAGGGAAAAGTCCGCGTGACGGGTGGGGTGTTACAGGCGACAGGAGAAAATGTGCCTCTGCCACCGGAACTGGCAAAGTTGGGAGATGTTGATTTCTCTCATCCCAATTACTGGTCTGGATTCACAATGATTGGTAGTCCTTGGTAGTTAGGGAGTTGAGAATTGTGGCGATCAAATCTTATCAGCGACTCACCTTAGTTTCACTCACTGCATTTCTAGAGCTAGCGACGCAGGTTATCTTGCCTGTCAGGGCAAAATCTCCATACTTTGAGCAACTGCAAATTCGTGCCCCGCATGGCGAACTAATCGCACAACGCCGCGCCCGCCTTCGCTTCAAAGTACCCAATATTAGACCGTCTCGAAATCTGTCAGGGGCGGCAGCACGAGGAGGTAACTGTAGCTCTGATGGAGTTAAAACGTTACAAATGAAGGCGTTGCTACCGAATACCAGCATCGGCTTAACAACATCTGAAAAACCAACCTTCTTTTTTCAGATTTCTCCTACTTCTATCAGGGAAGCAAAATTTCTTTTGCTCAATGCCCAAGGTGATACTATTCTTTATAAGAAAAAATTCCAGCTCACTCATACAGGAGGAGTTATGAGCTTTACTCTTCCTACTGAGGCGGAGCCATTAGAAGTGGGTCAAGAATATACTTGGGAATTGGCAGTCTTGTGTGACCCTGATGACCAACGAGGGAATCCGTCTATACAGGGATCAATTCAACGAATCGAACCTAGTCAAAAACTGGCAAGCGAGCTAAGAAATACATCTTTGCAAGCACGAACAATGCTTTACGCTAATGAAGGGATTTGGTACGATAGCATAAAAAGTTTGGCTGATTTGCGATTGGCTAATCCTAACAATCCAACTCTAGCGAATGATTGGAAAATGTTGTTAGATTATGCGGGTCTGAGCAGTATTGATCGAGAACCTCTACTTCAGTGCTGTACACCCAAGAATGAATGATGAGGATGAGAAATTGGAGCGATCGCTTGAGGGAAATGAGCTGAAGTTAGGCCAATGAGTGGATGCGATCACACCACTGTTCATCACTGAGGTTGTGTTCACACACGACAGAGGATAATAGCGATCGTGATCGTGCATGTGATTAGGGGAGATTAAGTGCGCTCACACCTTAATTTATGCTGTTGGTGACTAGAATAGAGAAATAAATTTACAGAACCATTTCTGAGAGCCATAGTTATGACCAATGTTTTGGAAGCGTTGAAATCTGCTCAGTTTTTGGTTGATGCCAATGGTCAACGGGTTGCCGTGCAGTTGAGTATAGAGGCTTGGGAATTGCTACTAGATTGGATGGAGGATCGAGAAGATGCGGCGATCGTTAAAGCCGCGATCCCAAAATTGAAGCAACTGCAAAGTGGTGCAAGTAGTACAGAATGGCTTGATTGGAATGCACTTAAGGCTCAATGGAATGAGGATTAAGGCTAGCGGATGTATCAAGTTCGACTGCTGGCAAGTGTTTATAGAGAGCGTAAGACGTTACCGGGAAATGTCCGCCAACGAATCAAAGAGTTGCTTGATTCTCTGGCACAAGATGCTCGTCCCTACAACAGCATTGAATTACAGTTAGAAGATGTTGATTTAGATTGGGAAATTCGACGGATTCGGATCGATACATGGCGA
>DATNQL010000362.1:0-2458 GCA_036704025.1 Stenomitos sp. | reverse complement strand
GTGGGTTTGTCACGGCGACGAACCCTCCAAAATCTGGCGGTTTCCAGTGGCGGAACCTGCGTTTAACCCAAAAAGCCACAGCCTTGGCGATCGCCTTAGGCACCGTTCCCGTGTTACTGACGGGAGTCACCGCCTATCAATTTGCCAACCAATCCATTACTGGGCAAATTACCCAGTCTAAAATCTCCAGCGTAGTTAGTATGCAAGACAAGGTCAATCGCTTTATGCGTGACCGTTATGGAGATATTCAAGTCCTAGCCAATCTGCCAATTTTAACAAATCCATCCCAGAGGGATGCCACACCCTTGGCGGAAAAGCAATCCCAACTGGATCGGTTTATCCTCGCTCACAAAGTCTATGACCTGATTTCCGTAGTCGATCTCAACGGTAACGTAATTGTCCAAACCAAAGGTCTAGACCCGATTCCTAACCAACGCGATCGCGAGTATTTTCAGGAAGTCCTCAAAACGAATCAGCCCGTAATCAGTGATGCGATCCTCCCCAAAGTATCTAAAAATCCTGAGCGACTGACCCTTCACTTCGCGGCACCGGTTAAAGATCTCGCCACCGGCAAAACCATTGCTGTTGTTCGAGCACGGATGCCAGTCACCGCCCTAGAAGATCAACTTCAAACCTTTGGAGCGAATGGCGATGAATTTATTTTGATGGATTCCTCGACCAAGAAAATTTTTCTAGCGAAGGATAAGAAGCTGGAAAGTAAAGACCCTTCGGTAATCTTTCCCGAATGGTCTAAACGACCCACAACCGATAAGCCCAATAGCTTGATCGTTCACGAGAAGCCGAACAATGATCGCGAACTGATCGCCTATACCCAATTTGAACAACTCGAAGGATTGCCTGCCCTGGATTGGGAAGCCGCTATTGCGATACCGACAGACATCGCCTTTGCCTCACAACGACAATTGCTGCTGATTTTGAGCATGGGAACTGGCTTGACCGCCTTGTTGGTGAGTGCTCTTGCGATTTATTTGGCTAAACTAGCGACCCGCCCTGTATTGGCTGTCAGTGACGCCGTGGAAAAACTGGGGCAAGGGGAACTTTACACCCGTGTGGCTGTAGAAGGGCAAGACGAACTGGCTGAACTGGGTTCTAATATCAACCTGATGGCCAGCCGACTAGAGACTTTATTGTGGGCACAAGCCGCTGAAACCGAGCAAGCGGGTTTATTTGGAGATATTGCCGTCTCCAACGCTCGTACCGAGAAAGATCTGGAAGATGTCTTTGAAAAAGGCGTTCAAGGAGCGCTACGCATCCTAGAAGCGGATCGGGTTGTGATCTATCGCTTGCATCCGGACGGACGTGGATATATTTCCGCAGAAGCCGTGGTTCCCATGTGGCCCAGGGCACTAGGCGCAAAAATAGAAGACCCCTGCATTGGGAAGGAACTCCTCGAAGAGTACCGACAAGGGCGTGTGGTACCCACCAATAATGTTTATGAAGCCGGTTTTCACCCTGAGCACATGAGGTTAATGGATCGGCTGCAAATCAAGGCCAATTTAGTGACTCCCATTCTCAAAGATGGTCATCTCTTTGGCTTGTTGATTGCTCATCATTGCAGTAATCCCCATGTCTGGCAGCAATCTGAAATCAATTTCCTGAAAGAGTTAGCCATTCGAGTGGGGCTTTGTTTGGATCGGGTGAGTTTCCTGGAGCAGAAAGAAGCCGAAACACTGCGAGCACAGCAACTCAATGAAATCACCTCGACCATCCGGGATGCCTTTAGCGCAGAAGACATCTATCAGACGGCGATTGCAGGTGTCCGTGAAGCGCTACAAACGGATCGAGCGGTGGTTTATCTGTTTGATGACAAGTGGCAAGGCACCATCGTGGCCGAATCAGTCGGGATGGGTTGGCCCAAAGCCTTGGGGGCTAACATTGCTGACCCTTGTTTTGCGGATAAATATGTCGAAAAGTATCTACAGGGTCGAGTTAAGGCGGTTGAGGATATTTATGAGGCGGGTTTAAGTAATTGTTACCTGGGTCAACTGGAACCCTTTAAGGTTCGAGCGAATTTGGTTGCGCCCCTTTTGGCCTATAACAAACTGCATGGCTTACTGGTCACCCATCAATGTTCCAGCACACGCGCTTGGCAGGAATCAGAAATTACGTTCTTCAAGCAGGTGGCGACTCAAGTCGGTCTGGCTTTAGACCGTGTGGATTTCTTAGCCCAGATTGAACAATCACGCCACAAGGCTGAAACCTTGGCAGATGTCCAACGGCAACAGAAAGAAACACTCCAACAGCAACTTTTAGAACTGCTCAGCGATGTGGAAGGGGCAGCCCAGGGTGACCTCACGGTGCGTGCGGATGTGACCACAGGGGAAATAGGCACGGTGGCGGACTTTTTCAACGCCGTCATTGAAAGTCTGCGAGAAATTGTGACCAAAGTGAAAAAAGCGGCGGGTCAGGTCAACAGTTCCTTGGGAGAAAACGAAGG
>DATNQL010000361.1:0-15671 GCA_036704025.1 Stenomitos sp. | reverse complement strand
TGAGTTGGGAGAAATTGAGTCAGTATTGAGGCAACACGTCGCCGTACAAGAAACCGTGGTGGTAGCCCGAGAAGACATTCCCGGCGACAAGCGCTTGGTTGCCTATCTAGTGGCTGACCTCAGCTTAGAGCGAGTTCCATTGCAAAGTTATTGTCGGGTGGAGTGGGACAATTGCTCGGAAATGATACTCACTACTGTCGATCTCTCCGCCAGTGGCATCTGCGTGGTGAATGTGCCAGCCGAGTGGCAAGAAGGACAGCGCCTGCTCCTCCATGTACAGTTGCCTGGAGTTCAAGGCGAACTCACCCTGGAAGGAACCCTCGCTTGGCGGCAGAAAGTACTTGCTGGCATTATATTTGAGACGACACCGAGTGAAGAAGCGATTCTGCGCCAGAGCATTAAGCAGATCATCCAAACCGAAGGATTTGAGGTGAGTGATTTGCGCCGCGTCGAGTCTCGCGTGCCCCTACAAACCACTTGTTTTGTAGAATTGGAGTCGGGTCAAACCCTGGAGTTAAGCACCCAAAATATTGGTCGTGGCGGTATCCGTTTAGTCGCCCCTATCCCCGAAATCTGGCAAGCAGGGCAACGTATCCACCTACAGTTACAACTGCCCGGAGTTCAAAATGATTTGTGCTTAAAGGGAAGGGTCGTTTGGCATGATGGAGAGGATGCCGGAATTGAATTTGAGACCACGCCGACTCAACAGACTCAAATTCATCAAGGCATGGAGTATATCATCGAAACCCAGGGATTATCCGTTTCCCACTTGCGCTCCTTCCTGAAAGAGAAACTACCAGACTACATGGTGCCCTCTGCCTTCGTGATGCTCGATACCTTACCCTTAACCCCCAACTGTAAGGTAGATCGCAAGGCACTACCGGCACCCAACCAAACGCGCTCATTATTGGAAGAAGTCTTTGTTGCCCCTCAATCCCCAGTAGAAGCCCAATTAGTGCAAATGTGGACAAAGGTTTTGGGGTTGGAGCAAGTGGGTATTCATGATAACTTCTTTGAACTGGGGGGACATTCTCTACTGACTGCTCAGTTACTGTCTCAGATCAAAGAAACGTTCCAAGTTGAGTTACCTTTAGCAACGTTGTTTGAATCTCCCACGGTTGCCGCCCTGGCGGAGGCGATTCTGTTGCAACAACACTGTGCTGATGCGGTGTCCTCCGCTCCCGAATGTGTCTCAACACGCGGTACGACTGCGATCGCACAATTACAGGCGGATGCCATCTTGGAACCGTCTATTACCCCAGAAGTTCCCTTTGTTGACTCTGGAATTGAGCCGCAACGGATTTTCTTAACCGGCGCAACAGGTTTTCTGGGTGCTTTTTTATTACACGAACTGCTGCAACAAACCTCAGCCACCATTTATTGTTTAGTTCGTTCCGCCAACCCTGAAGACGCCAAGCAGAAGCTCAAAAGAAATCTGAAACGCTATTTACTGGCTGATGACCAGCTAGAAAATCGGGTTGTGCCAGTGGTTGGGGATTTATCTCAACCTCGCTTAGGCATTTCCGAGCAGCAGTTTGGCGAGTTAGCGGCTGAGATTGACCTGATTTATCACAATGGAGCGTTTGTTAATTTAATTTATCCTTACTCCGCCTTGCGCGCGGCAAATGTGCTGGGAACAAAGGAAATTCTGAAGTTAGCCAGCCAAATCAAAGTCAAGCCTGTTCATTTCATCTCGACCTTGGATGTCTTCCAATCTCCTGAGTATGGTGAGATGGACGCTATTTTTGAAGACGATGACCTGGCTTATGGTGAAAGTCTCGCTGATGGCTATGCCCAGAGTAAATGGGTAGGTGAAAAGTTGATGAAGGCGGCTCATGCTAGGGGTATTCCCACCTGTATCTATAGACCGAGTATGGTTACAGGAGATAGCAAAACCGGTGCTTCTCAAACCAATGACCTCGTTTGCCGACTGATTAAAGGTTTGGCTCAATTGGGCAGTGCGCCGGATTTAGACTTAAAGATGAGTCTAACTCCTGTCGATTATGTCAGCCAAGCGATCGTCCATTTATCGCTACAGTCCGACTCTTTGGGGCAAGCTTTTCACCTCGTGAGTCCTCATGCCTTGTCCTTGCAGGAGATGGTAGATGAAATCCAGGCTATTGGTTACCCCATGGAGTGGACAACGTATCCCCAGTGGCAAGCCCAACTGCTTCAGGCGGCGAGTTCTCAAGCGGACAATGCTCTCAGTCCCTTGTTGTTTTTGTTTACAGAATGGAAAGCAGGAAGCCAACAAAGTTATCTAGAAACAGCAGCTTTAGTTTTTCAAGGATTTGATGCTCAAAATACCTTGGCTGGATTGGCGGGAACGTCTATCACCTGTCCGCGTATTGATTCCAGATTGCTGGGTGCCTACTTCTCGTATTTAGGACTGAAGGATTTACGCAACGATTACAGCGACAGCGAAGACGAAGAGTTGACTCAACTGTTGATTCGTGAACGTGAATCTGTAGTACACGATGATGACTTTGTGAAGCGCTTAGGTTAGTAGGACGTTTTTTCTAGAAAGGATGCAATTTCCATGCACCCTTAAATCCCACATTCCGCACCCTCGACTGGCACAATTGGTTTTTACGCAATTGGGCATTGAAAATTAGTAGCCTATACTACATACACTACGTAAAAAACTCTTTCCATTACCCATTACCCATTACCCATTACCCATTACCCATTACCAAAATTACGTAGTGTGACACTTCAAGGTGCGGAATGTGGGTTAAATGCGTCACAGCTTATCAAACGAAACAGGATTAACAATTATGGAACAGGCGGAATTCGAGCAAGAATACCATTTTTCAACGGTTTAGGACGATCCGCCCACGCCAAATAACCCTGTGGATTCTCAAAATACAGCTTGGCACACTTCAAGACGGCCTCTGCACTTTCTTGAGCAGGTAAGTCACCAAATAAATAAGTGTATTTACCAGAAGCCACAAACGAAACGGCACAAGAGTGACTACAAGCACTCATACATTCCACTTCCTGAAGCTGAACTTCATCCCGGAGTTCCCAAACGGCGTGATGTTCCTGCAACTGTTCTAACAACTCCTGTCCGCCACTTTTTCCTTGTGGCTTTCCTTCTACATAAACAGTCGCACAGGTTTTGCAAACCAATACAGCGTGTTGTGTGGTCATGAATTTATTGCCAAATCAAACGGCGTCTTACTTGAAGTCCAATCAGCAAACCCAGTACGATAAAACTAGTCAAGTAGCCTAATACAATGAATCGGCTTTGTAGGAGAGGAGCGACTCCTTCTACAGTAATTTCTTGGACTATTTTTAAGGGTAGAAATTGACGTTGAGCCTGAGGCTGAGGAGACACTTCTACGGTCACGTTGTGAGGTGAACCATCAAAAAATTGTTGCTCCCATTGGAGCTGACCTTTTGTATCGGTTACCCCTTGGTAAGCAAAGGCAACCCATTCTCCCTCAACTGAAGTCGCTTGGATGTTCAAATTGGCATCCGTGACAGGTTTTCCTGTTTGGGTATCGCTGACTTGAACAGTGAAGTTAGCCAATTGACCCACCGTTGACTCAATATCTCCTAATATTTTTGCTTCGATACCCTGAGACTGGAGAATGGCTGGCTCTTCTAGTTTTGGAGAATGATGCTTGTGATGCTCCGTATGAGATTCGGCAAGTTCAGCCGTGATATTAATAAATACCAAAGAGATAATCGCGACGATTATTGCCCCGCTCAATAACAGTTTTACTCGTTGTGGAGCTATTTCTCCCTCTTCAACTTCCGGCTGTCCTCCTAATACCAAACCGCCCCCAGCTCCAACCATCAGTAAAATTAAAGCTAAAAGCAAAAAATTGCGATATTTAATCCAATTTTCCGCGACAGTTAATGTTAATTTTTGCTGAAATGGAGTAAAAGCATTGTCAACCGTTGAGGTGACTTCTACTAGCACTTGATACTGACCTCGAATCGGGAATAATTGCTGAATTTGCAATTTCCCTTTGGGGGCATCTGCCTCAAGATTCAGTAATTGTGTTCCCTCTACAATTGGAAAATCGGTGGGGAACCAAGGATTTTTAGGCGGAGTGAGAATTTGTAACCGAATTTTGGCATTTTCTAGAGATTGTCCCGCTGTATCTAAGGCTTGTAGCGTCAAGCGCACCGGAGACGGCGTTACAGTGGCCTCTGCTTCAAAGGGTAAAATTTGGCTCATGGGTGGCTCTGTTAAGAGGCTAACAGAGGGTTGTGGAGTTTGGGAAAACACCACGAAGCTATAGAGAACTACACCCATCAGACAAACTAAGCTGATGAGAGCAGCCATCTTAGTTTTAGACATTCTTATTGTGAACTCCTGCTATCTCCAGACTTGGAGGATTAGTGACAACCCACCATCAAAGTGTGGTGACGTAGGGAATGCATCTGGTTATGAGCCGCAGGATAAGTAGAAAAGTAAAGTGTCCACAGTATCAGCGCACACAAGGAAGTATAAAGTGTGGCTTGCACTGGCAACGACAACGTGAGACGAACTGTCCGTTGCTTTAGGGAACCAAGAGTATTAATTGAAGACGTTTTCATGTTTGACCTCGATCGTGTAGACCGCACATCTGAGTGATCACTCTATCGGTGGGCATTCTGGCTCTTGAGTTTCCTATCCATTAACTCAACACAGCTGCGGTACAGCGCCGGATTTGCACCGAACTTTCCCCGTTCCCTCTCGTGGCTGACCCCCACGTGAACCGATTAGATTTTGGTACTTTACCACACTCGCTGCTCTTGGTGGACAGTTATTTTTCTCGCTCCATGATTTACTCAACAGCACAGTAACCGACTGAAAACCTGGTTTTGGCTTCCAATCGGTTACTTGTATCCATGACACAACGTAGAGAATGCCTTGCCTATTGGAATTCCTACTTCGCAGAGCTACCGTTTGTGCTAGACTGCGGCTCGATGGGCGGCATCATCACCTTATCAATGACATGAATGACGCCATTGCTAGCTTGAATGTCCGCTTTCACCACTTTGGCATCATTCACCATGACACCACTCGAAGACACCTTCAGTTCCACAGGAGCACCTTCGAGAGTTTCAGCTTCACCTGATTTTAAGGTTTTAGAAGTGTTCTCGCCTGGAACTACATGGTAAGTGAGAATTTTAACTAAAGTGCTTCGGTTCTCTGGCTTTAACAGTTCCTCAACTGTACCTTTGGGTAGCCCTGCAAACGCTTCATCCGTTGGTGCAAAAATTGTGAAAGGGCCTCCGGCAGCTAAGGCTTGGTCTAAACCGGCGGCTTTTAATGCTGCGGTTAAGGTTTTAAAGGAGCCATTAGCCACAGCTACATCCACAACATTGCCGCTTGCCTTTGTCGAAGTTGTGGCTGGGGAGGCAGATGGAGTCATCGGCTTAGGTTGGACTTGAGGCTGAGTCCTCATTGTGGGGGGTTGAGTCTGCATGATGCCTGTTGGCATTTTCTGCGCTAATACTGGAAGCGTCACTAAAGCACTAGCAGCTCCTGCGATCGCGGCAAACTTCTTAACCGTCTTGGTAAGTCTATCCATCTTTACCGAAGTCTCCTGTTAAGAGATATTAAGATTTATCATGAATAGCTTAATTACCTTAAGAAAGGTAAAGCATCTATCTTTTGGAGGAAGTGGGCACGACAAAGGGCGAGACCTTCAACGGAGTAATTCTTCTAAATGATGCTGACTCCAAAGTGATCGGTATACACCAGGACTTGCCAACAGTTCCGTATGGCTGCCGCTTTGCACAATTTGTCCCCTATCCATGACAAATATTCGATTAGCTGTAGCCGCCGCCGAGAGTTGATGAGAGATAAAAATTACCGTTTTGCGCTGCACACCTTTGGCAAGATTTTCCAGAATTTGGGTAGCGGTTTGATTATCCACGCTAGAAAGGGCATCATCCAAAATGAGAATCGGTGCATCCATCACCAAGGCTCTGGCTAGAGAGGTACGCTGTCTCTGCCCCCCAGAGAGAGTGATACCCCGTTCTCCGACAATCGTGTCATAGTGCTGAGGAAAGTTGAGAATTTCTGTATGGATTTGGGCTTGCTTCGCCGCATATTCAACCTCTTCCTGTTCAGCCACGGGGTTACCGTAGCGGATGTTATTTTTAATACTGGTGCTGAAGAGAAAACTGTCTTGGGGGACATAAGCGATCGCACTTCGTAAATCTTGCAATCGCATCTTGGTCATATCATATCCATCCAAAAATAACTGATTCTCCTCAATATCCAACAAACGAGGAATAGCATTCGCTAAAGTGGATTTTCCTGAACCAATGGCTCCGACAATCGCCACCGTTTCACCCGCATTAATTGTAAAACTGATGTCTTTGAGTGCTGGAGTTTTGGTACCGGGGTAAGTGTAACTTAAATTTCGTGCCGTCAATTGACCTTTCACTGGCGTCGGTAATTGAACAGCATCGGAGTCATCTTTAATCTGGGGTTGAACCGTGAGAATTGACTCAATCCGGTCAATACTGACTTCACCCCGTTGATAGGCTGTAATGGTAAAACCTAAGAGGGCGGTAGGGAACACTAGTTGTTCTAAGAATAGCAGCAGCGCTACAAAATCACCCACAGTAATTTCCTTGGATTCAATTAACCCAGAACCCAGCCACAGTAATACCAATAGGCTGACAGAAGCAAGAGCTTCAATAACAGGAAATAAAACGTTTCGTGTTTTGGCTAAATCGAGATTTACCCCTAACAGTTTTCCATTCAGGCGTCGGAAAGCGCGGCGTTCGTTTGCCTCTTGAGCGTAAATTTTAATCAGGGAGATGCCGCTCATATCTTCCTGAATCATCTCACTCAGATTGGAGAGTTCTTCTTGTACCGCCAATTGTTGATTGCGGAGTTTTTCACTAAAAAGTTGGACGGTAATCAGCATCAGGGGATAAACAGCGATCGCTAACAAAGTCAACCGCAAGTTAATCGACATCATCACCGGTAGCCTTAAAGCATAGGCGAATACCGTATTCGCCAAACTCAAAACGGCAAACCCTAAGAGACGCCGAATATTATCAACATCACTGGTGGCACGGTTAATTAAATCTCCAGAGGTATTGGTGGAAAAATAAGATGGCTCCAGGATGAGTAAATGCTGAAAAATCTTTTGCTTCAGGTCAAATTCGACCTTACGCCCCACCCCGAATAATAGAATCCGCGATGCCATCCGAATCACCCAAATTAACGAAGCGAGGAGGATAAGCGACCAGATCAAGTGCCAGATAAGATCAAAGTCCGACGCGCTGCCGAGTTCGTCAATGCCATCCCTAATCAATAGAGGAATGTAGACACCGAGTCCATTAACAACGAGCAGAGCAATGACACCAAGGGATGCATCTAAAGTGTGAGGGCGCAGGTAAGCTAGTAGTTTTTGCAGCCTGGAGTTAGCCATGTTACAAAGATAACAATTCTTAATCTTAAACGATTGCTGGCTCCAGCTCTCTCGCCCGAATGGGGGTTATGCGACTACAGCGATTTGCATGTGGATGAGGTACAGGGCTGATGGTTTTAAGGCAGACCGGAGCTAAGCGTGAGGACAGAAGGCAGAAGTTAGATGTGCTCTACTCCATCGAGAACCCCTATATCTGCTGCGCTCAGGGTTGATGTTCTTCCTGAAGATAGAATTGACGACCCTTTAAACCCAACAATCCCACAGTAACTCCGTGGGATCGTCCAATCTCTAGCCCATTGGAAAGTAGAAAGTTTTCCATATTGCATAACTTCCTACTTTATCCTTTTCAAGTGGCTGTCGGAGATAGCCAACCTCGTAACGAGTAGTAGATGGTGGTGTAGAATTCCTCAAGAATCCGGGTACTGACACTAAGGGCGTCAACACTGGGGATAAAGGATTGAATTGTAATGTTGCGTGCCTCTCTGGTTCCAGGCTCTGTCGAAACAAAATTGGCCGGTTGAGTTACAACATTAATGCCGACTTGAGAAAAAGCCAAACTAGCGCGGCGGCTATTAATGGCAGAAGTCACGAGGAAAATCGGTCGGTTTTGTATGCCTCGACCTCTCAAAATACTGTTAACTTGCTCAGCGCTAGTGCGAAGGTCTTGGCTTCTGGATTCCACAACAATCTGACCTTGGGGAACACCAAATTGACTCAGTACAGTGGCAACATTATTCGCTTCTTGACCCGCGCTAGCAATCACAATGGGTTGGTTACCGGCTGTCACCTGCTCTTGATACAATTGGGCAGCGCGACGGAGGCGGTTGCTGCCCTCATCCGTGAGCTGAATTTGGGTTCTAGGGGGGAGACTGGGTTGTGTCGTTCCTTGTGCCAATACCACAATCGCGCCTGCTGGGGCGGCTGTAGCGGCTGGGGCTGTTCTGGGGAATGCTCCAAGCTCAAGGGGTCGAGCCAATACCGTACTCACGAAGGGAATACTGGTTAGCAGTAAAATCATCAGAGCTGCGACAATGAGATTCCTGTTTTTGAGTCCCTGGTTTAAAGCGGCGGCGATTAACACAATAGTGGCTCCCACGGGCTTAAGTGGGAAGGAAAGAATGCTCCATGCCGTTCTCACCAATGTGTCGTTCGGGAAGAAAAACGCCAGCACGATGATGGCAAACAGCAGAAAACCCCCAAGCAAGGTAAGATACGCTCTGGGGATTACTTTCAGTAGCAAGTTGTAGATAATGACTGTGATCAGCAGCCACAGTAGTACCTGGGTAAGTAGTAAGAACATTGTTAAGAACTTCTTCCTTGTTGAAGGTTAGCGGTTGGTGGCTCGTTGTTAGTCTCACCAAGGTAATTGGAGAGTAGGGCGGAAGGAGAACCGTTGAAAGTTTTAGCTGACACTACGCTGGACTACCTGCGGAAGCCAACAGCTTCTGCTAGAGCCGTATAACCTCAACCCAGCCTCCTGTCTTGACCCTTTAAAATAACAACTTACAACTAATAACTGGTAGTACTTTTGTTTCAGTGATGTTTCATCGGCTTGAACCAAGGTTTGAATCACTATTACACGGGCATTATACTCGCGATTGGCAGCAAGAATGGGCAAAAAACCCGGTTGATGCTATGACAGGCAATTGCTCGCAGCAGAGCAACGTCCTGAGGACAGACCTCTTTCTAGAAAACAACCCCAATCATCCTTAAATCAACTGAATTCAAGAAAATTCACCAACCTGTAGAGAGCAGGGTATAGCATGAACATCTGGAGAAGGAAGGTGTCCCAGACACGCTTCCCGTTTTTAAATTCGACATTCCGCATTCCTCATTCCACAATCGATTAGGAGCAGGAGATGATCGACTTCAGTTCAACCTTAACGGGTGACGTTGAAGAACGAATGTCTGTTGTCGAGTTAGGTTATAAAACAAAAAACTGGGAGAGTGTGAGGTGTCGCAAGTCAAACCCACAATTTTAGTGACTGGCGGAGCAGGATATATTGGCTCTCATGCTGTATTGGCACTTCAGCAAGAAGGCTACCGCGTTATCGTGCTGGATAACTTGGAATATGGGCATCGAGAGTATGTGGAAGATATCTTACAGGTGGAGTTGGTGGTCGGTGACATCGGCGATCGCACAACCTTAGATCGGCTATTTGCCAATCATGAGATTGCAGCCGTTATTCACTTCGCGGCTTATATCGCCGTAGGCGAGTCGGTTACAGACCCAGCCCAATATTACCGCAACAATGTGTCCGGTACGCTGACCCTTCTGGAAGCGATGGTAGCGGCAGGGGTCAAGAAATTGGTATTTCCTTCCACCTGTGCCATCTATGGGATGCCCCAGCAAGTGCCAATGACTGAAGACCATCCCAAACAGCCAATGAGTCCCTATGCCGCTACCAAGTGGATGGTAGAGCAAATCCTGGCTGATTTTGATCGGGCTTACGACCTACGCTCAGTGGTGTTTCGTTTCTTCAACGCTGCCGGAGCCAACCCAGAGGGGTTAATTGGTGAGGATCATCAGCCAGAAACTCATCTAATTCCGCTCGTACTCCTAACCGCTTTGGGGAAACGCCAGTCTATTTCCATTTGGGGAACAGATTACCCAACACCAGATGGCACCTGCCTTCGGGACTATATTCACGTCAGCGACTTGGCAACCGCTCACATCTTGGGGCTGGAGTATCTGTTGCAAGGTGGCAAGAGTGAAGCGTTTAATTTAGGTAATGGTAACGGTTTTTCGGTGCGGCAGGTGATAGAAACAGCACGTCTGGTGACAGGTCGGGAAATTAACGTAGTTGAGTGCGATCGCCGCAGTGGCGACCCCTCAATTTTAGTTGGGAGTAGTGACAAAGCTCAAAAAATTCTGGGTTGGTCTCCCCAATACACTGACCTCAGCAAAATTATTGGCGATGCTTGGCAGTGGCATCAAAGGCGTCATCAATAAAACCTGTTCAGAAGCCTCTAACCGGGGAACGTTGACGCTATACTGATCTACTTAATTTCCAAGCCACAACCAAACAGCCGCCACCCCTAACGCATTCAGGGACTGTTTAACTACTTTGTTGTTGGATTAAAAAACTGCCGGTGAATAGACACATCCAGACTGAAAAGGCTCAAAGCAACTCAACCCCTGCAACCAAGGATTCTCTTGGCTTGGAAGCCCGAATCAGTCGCTTGGAGGCCATTGTGGGACAAATTGGAGAGGCAGTTCTGGCAACGACTGAAACCATTGACTGTCTGACTGAACGGGTGGATGCCCTAGCGATTCAAGTGCAACACCAAGGGCAGCAAATTCAACAACAGGGTTACCAGATCTTTGCCGTCAGCGATGCCGTCCAAACTTTGGCTCAAGCTCAAAGTGATTCTTTAGAGCAGTTAGGGCAACTCACAGCAACTCTGCGACGCCTTGCGGCTGCCATCGAAGCGGCTGATCACTGAGGAGGGGTGGTAAGAGTCGGGGAGTAAAGAAGTGGGGGAGTAGAGGAGTGGGAAAAATTTTCTATTGAATATCCTGATGTAAACACCACACTGTCTCTATCTCCCCATTTCCTTAGCCCCACGCCTGTTCAGATAGATCGGGAGACTTTCAAGCACAAGCAAAATGTGCTAGGACAACGAGAACGTTTATAACTCATGAGGAGAACTTTCATGCAATTTCCCAGGCGATATTTCGTCCTTCTTCCCCTGATGGCGGCTCTTAGCTTATTGATGGTTAGTTGTAGCGAGAGTAAAATCTCTCAATGTAACAAGATTATCAAAGTTGCCAACAAAGCGGCTGACGAAGCTAAAGCTATCACCAATGGCGGAAAGGAAAGCGACCCTAAAGCAATGCTTAAGGCGGCTGATGCCCTGGACAAAGCCTCTCAAGAGATGGAATCCATTAAGGTTAGCGATGAAAAGCTTCGAGACTATCAAGGCCGTTTTTTTATGATGTATCGCGATACCAGCAAAGCCACCCGCGATTTTATCACCGCTTTTGAGAAAAAAGACCGCCCAGCGGCTGAAGCTGCTATTGTCAAATTGCAGAAAGCCACGGCTCTAGAAACACCCCTCGTTCAAGAAATTAATAAGTACTGTCAGCCAGAAAAATAGCCGACCATTCAACTGATGGCTGCCTGCAATACGAGGCGGGAAAAATACCATTTCTTCCTAGGCGTTGTATTGCTTTTTGATGCTGAGCATCACTTTGTCAAGGTAGGTTAAGGGACATGTGAAGTGATTCATCAGGCTGTATCCCCTCAGGATGTTGCTTTAAAATTGTTTGGCTTAATTCACAACCCCTTGCCAATGAATTTGTTCTTGAGATCCCAGGGGAATTCTACACAAAACGAAGAATGAACGTTTGGCCTTTTCGTCCTTTGAGCGTGATCCAGAGCGTTCTCCTCCACCTCCCCATATCCTGGGTGGCTCACCTTGGGGTAAGCTCTTACTCACAAGAAGCATTCTAGGTAAATGTCCTTGAAATATGCTTTGGTTCATGAGTGGTTGACGCCCCAAGCAACTGGCGGCTCAGAACTGGTCGTGCAAGAAATGCTCCAGCACATTGATGCCGATCTTTATGCCCTGATTGATTTTGAATCGACCAATCCCCAGAGTTATCTATTTGGGCGTTCGATTGGCACAACCTTTCTACAACGTTTGCCCTTTGCCCGCAACGGTGTTCAGAAATATCTGCCCCTACTGCCCATTGCCATTGAACAGCTAGACTTACGGGACTATGATGTCATCCTTTCCTCATCTCATGCGGTTGCCAAGGGCATCCTGAGTACGCCTCAACAACTGCACATCTGCTACTGTCATACACCCATGCGCTACGCCTGGGATTTGACGTTTGATTACCTCAGTAGTAGTCGGATGGGGCGAGGGCCTCAAGGCTTAATCACACGGTATCTGCTTCATCAATTGCGTCAATGGGATGCTCTGTCGGCGAACCGGGTGGATTATTTTATTGCTAACTCAGTACATACTGCACGCCGTATCTGGCGCTGCTATCGGCGTCAGGCCACCGTGATTCACCCGCCGGTCAATATTGAGCGATTTGTGTTTCAGGCTCAAAAAGAAGATTTTTATCTGACGGTGTCCCGCCTCGTGAGTTATAAGCGAGTCTCGTTAATTGTTCAAGCCTTCAATCAACTGGGACTTCCACTCGTTGTGATTGGCACAGGCCCGGACTTAGAGGCGATTCGCAAACTGGCACAACCGAATGTACAAGTGCTGGGATTTCAGCCAGACTCTGTGGTTGAGCAGTATATGACCCGCGCCAAAGCTTTTGTATACGCCGCCTGTGAAGATTTTGGCATTGCCCTAGTGGAAGCTCAAGCTTGTGGAACACCCGTGATTGCCTATGGTGCTGGGGGGGCCTTAGAGACGGTTCGAGATATTCGGCAACATCCGGACAGCGGAACGGGTCTATTTTTTCAACCCCAATGTACGGACGCGTTGATTGAAGCTGTGAAGACTTTTGAGAGTTCAAAAGACTTGTTCAGCCCTGAACAGGGTCGATTAAACGCGGCTGGGTTTGCGCCCAAAATTTTTGGCGATCGCTACCTGGCTTTTCTGGAACACTGCCAAGAGGACTACAAATCTCAATTCTTTCCCGAGAAATTCAACTTTCCTCAAGCGTATTCGCCGTAGCCAGCCTCTTGTGGCTTTATGATCTTGACTGTGTGGTGTGAAGTGAAGGAGTAAGATGACTGCCGAAAGCCAACTTATCTCCGTCAAGATGTTGCGAGCGTTCGTGAAGCGAGGAATTCAGCCACTCGCGTCACGCAGCAGACCCAGAGGTCTTTCTCGACATCGCTTAAACGGAGATTTCGCCAAGCGGCTGTTTGATGTTATGTTTTCCCTATCTGTTCTGATTTCGTTTTTGCCGATTTACTTGGTACTTGCCCTACTGATTGCCATCAGCTCGCCAGGACCTATTTTTTATGTCCAGGAACGCGTTGGTAGAAATTACCAGTCGTTTGGTTGCCTTAAATTCAGAACAATGGTGGAAAACGCTGACGAAATATTGACCAATTTGATGGAAACATCACCTCATTTACGTGAGGAATTTGAGGATAATTTCAAACTCAAGAAAGACCCTCGAATTACAGCCATTGGGAAGTTTTTACGACTGACGAGTCTGGATGAGTTTCCTCAATTTTGGAATGTTTTGAAGGGAGATATGAGTGTGGTGGGACCTCGTCCCTTAGTGCCGGAAGAACTACCTAAATATGGGCGTCATATGGACAAGGTTTTGACAATTAGGCCGGGAATTACTGGGTTATGGCAAGTTTCTGGTCGTAATGATATCCCTTACCCCCTTCGGGTTCAAATGGATGTTTATTATGTCAATTTCCGAAATTTTTGGCTGGATTTATGGCTCATTTTCAAAACGCTTGGTGTGATTATTTTCCCTAGAAATAATGGGGCTTACTAAAGCATAATTCTGGCAAATCCCGACATTTTTTTGCCTATTGCAGAGAGTTGAGTTGACAGCTAATTCTGTCTTGATTATTCTCTCAGTCCGTAGGAATCTCACAGGCTAGTTAACGCTAACGCTTTGGTGTAGTCTCACTAAAGCGTTATTGAGATCGCTGGGTCAGCCTTTACTTTCTTTGTTCTCGAAGGGAGCCGAAACCCTAGGATGATCTCCCTTCCCAGGACAGAAAGTCTACATCACCATCAAAGCTTTAGCCTGAGTTCACTCCAGCTAATATCGTTTCCCCTTAAGTTGGCTACAGAAGATGGACACAAAGACGAGGAGACGTGGGGACACGGCGATTGATTGATAGCAAACATTTAGGTATTGGATATAACTAACGACCCCCTTAGCCATGAGCCAATTTCTGGGTTAACTTTAAGGATGATTCGTTTACCTTCCAACACGGCCGTTGGGAGGCTTAGCTTGATTGGCTGTTTAGCCGTCGTGAGAGTTCCCATTTTTTACAGGAAGATTAAGGATGACGCAACGTAAACGAGCGCTAATCACAGGTATTACGGGTCAAGATGGCTCCTATTTGAGTGAATTGTTACTGGAAAAAGACTATGAGGTTCATGGAATTATTCGGCGAACTTCAACGTTTAATACCGATCGCATTGATCACATTTATGTAGACCCTCACAATGAAAACGCTCGGTTGTTCCTCCACTACGGTGACTTAACCGATGGTGTCACCATGCGCCGAATTTTAGAAGAAGTAAAACCTGTAGAGATTTACAACTTAGGTGCACAATCCCATGTACGGGTGAGTTTTGATTCCCCGGAATACACCGTTGATTCTGTAGGCATGGGGACGCTACGTCTTTTGGAGGCTATTCGAGATTATCGCAATCGCACAGGCATTGATGTACGTTTTTATCAGGCGGGTTCGTCTGAGATGTTTGGTAAGGTACAGGACGTCCCTCAAAAGGAAACGACGCCTTTTTATCCCCGCAGTCCTTATGCTTGTGCCAAGGTTTATGCCCACTGGCAAACGGTGAACTATCGCGAGTCTTACGGAATCTTTGCCTGTAATGGCATACTCTTTAATCACGAATCGCCGCGTCGAGGTGAAACCTTTGTGACGCGAAAAATTACCAGAGCGATCGCTCGAATTGTAGCAGGCCAACAGCATAAACTCTACCTCGGTAATCTCGACTCCAAGCGAGACTGGGGTTATGCCAAAGACTACGTTCAGGCGATGTGGCTGATGTTGCAACAAGATGAGGCGGATGATTATGTCGTCGCCACGGGTGAAACTCACTCCATTCGCGAATTTCTAGACATTTCCTTTGGTTATGTCAATCTCAATTGGCAAGACTACGTAGAGTTTGACCCCCGATATCTACGTCCGGCTGAAGTCGATTTACTCATTGGTGACCCCAGCAAGGCAAAACAGAAGCTGGGTTGGGAACCTTCTGTCACGTTTGAAGAGTTAGTCGCTTTAATGGTAGAAGCCGATTTGCGAGCTTTGGGGCTAACCTCCCAGCATAGCGCTGGAGCTGACGATTGGCAGGATAATGCCTATATTCGTCAAAGTGTAGGAAGCATGGTTGATTGAGCGGGTTTGCTCATTTGTGGCAGTTGCTCGATCATCAAATCGAGACGAAGAAAGCATGAAGTGTAAAGGATGAAGGCTGAAAATACTCCCGCATTCATCTCCATCCGCTAAATTGATCACCAGGGATAGTTTCATACCTCATACTTCATACTTCAGCCTTCCGTTGACCGATCGCTAAGAGAGTTTCAGACGCGGGGCAAGGATTGCAAGACTCATGACAACTTTAGATTTAAGTAATCAA